>CAXIAX010000035.1:0-26287 GCA_964021785.1 uncultured Flavobacteriales bacterium | reverse complement strand
AGACAATGAATTTGATTCAATATTTTTAATCGATTTCAAATTTCCATTAAAATTATCTTGAAAGAATTTTTGTCCGTATTCAATTATTAAACCGTCATAATATGAATTCGTATCCTTTTGTGCAAAAGTAGAAACGGATAAAAGCACAAATAAAAATGTAATTAGCTTATTCATAGATTGAATATAGCAATTATTAATAGATTCAACTAAAGAACTGTTGAATTTAATGAGCCCGTTTCTTGTACTATTACAACATATATTCTTTAAAAACTGTCATTCCAAACTCGATTTGGAATCTAGTGTTTGACCGAGATATTATTCTTTGAAATAATAAAAAATTACGAGATGAATAAATGTAAAACTTTAGATCCTGAATCAAGTTCAGGATGACAATCAAGAAAAAAATAATCCTTAATTAACACAACTCAAAAACAGTAATCTCTGGACGTACATTAAACCGTACTTGCCACAGATGACCTAGAGCTCTATTGATATAAAGTGTTCTACCATCTCCTAAATCTATTTCTCCTGAAGAGTATTTTTTGTTTTTTACTGGCAACATAGGTGGTGGTAAAAAAGGAGGTTTTACTTGTCCTCCGTGAGTATGCCCTGCCAATATCCATCCTTTGTAATCTTGCCATACATCCAAATCGCATACATCTGGGTTGTGACATAATACTAAATTTGGCTCTTCATTATTTAATTCCGATAAAGCTTTTGTTGGATTAAAATTTGTACCCCAATAATCATCAAAACCTATTAGGTTTAGTCCTTCAATTGTTACTGCTTCATTCCTTAATGTTTTCACTCCACTTTCTTCCAATATTCGAACAATAGAATTGGCTACTTCTGGCTCCGCCCAATTTTCACCATAATCATGATTACCCAAAATCCCTGCTGTCCCAAGACTTCCTTTCACAGGATTCTCAAACACCTTTTTTAGGTCTTCAAAATTATTGTCTTTGTCGTAACTCACAAAATCTCCTGTATAAACCACAAAGTCAGGGTTTAGTTTTTGTGCTTCTTTAAATGAATCTATGATGTAATTATAATCGAATCTATCGCCCACATGAATGTCACTAATTTGCATCAGTGTTTTTCCTTTAAGGTTTTCAGGTAAATTTTTAATAGGTAGTTGAACTTTTACAAATTCCAACCAAAACGGCTCAATTTGCCAAGCATATAATCCAGAAAGGACACCTACTCCAAGTATTCCGTAGAAAGATTTTTTAAGAAATTTTCTTTTGTTCATTTAATAGTTTTTCTCTTAAAAAACTCTAATCACCAGAATATATTGAAATTAAAAAGTTAAGAAAGGTTAAAACTTTTTACAATTTAAACTGCACATAAATAATCCCAAAAATTATTATCATAATGATAAAAAGCATTTTATTGGATTTTGCATTTCCCTTGGCTCTAAATTGATTTAGGCCATTATCTCTTTTTTTTGCAACCTCTTCCTTAAACTTACTTCTAAAATCGATAGAATCTCTTAACTCTAGCTCCTTTTCTCCTTCGAGTTGGGCTGCTCTAGCTTTGCGTTCTCTATCTTCTTTACGTTCGTCATAATAAACTGGAGTATATCCAAATTTATTGGGTTTTGGCTGTTTGAAAAATCTATTGAATAACATAATACTAAGTTAAGGATTTATTTTAAAAATAAAGAGGTTTACTTATTTAACGGCAATAATTAATAAAAAGTATTCATAATAAGAACTTGAAAATTGTTAACAAAACATCAAGAACTCTTGGCTAGTTGACCTTTCATTTCATTGCAAGTAATTCATATTATTATATCTTTGTTTTAAACAAACACAAAGTAACAAATGAACTTTAAATCAATATTATTGACTACAGTTGCTACAGGATTATTATTTTCTTGTGAAACAACTGAAAAAGTAACCGCAGAAAAAACATCTGAAGGTGAAAAGATAGAAATTTCGAAATTTGCTGAAAGATTCGACAATGAGACTGAATTCTCATATGCAGTAGATAAATTTAGCGACATTGAAGTAATAAGATACAAGATTCCTAGTTGGGAAAATTTGACTTTACAACAAAAAAAATATGCTTACTACTTAACAATGGCAGGTTATGCAGGTAGAGAAATCATTTTTGATCAAAACTACCGTCACAACCTTTCTATAAAAAGAGCTTTAGAAAACATCTACTCAAACTACGAAGGAGATAGAGAGTCTGAAGATTTCAAAAACATGACTGTTTATTTGAAAAAAATGTGGTTTGCAAATGGAATCCACCACCACTACTCTAACGACAAATTTAAAGCTGAATTTAGCCAAGAATTTTTAGATGGAGCTTTAGCAAAAGTTGGAGCTAAATTAACTGATGAGGCTAAAAAAGCAATTTTTGACCCAACATTTGATGCTAAAAAAGTAAACTTATCGAAAGATGTAGATTTAGTAAAAGCATCTGCAGTAAACTTTTACGGAAGTGATTTGACACAAAAAGAGGTGGAAGATTATTATTTATCTGTAATTGATTCTAAAAACTCTACTCCAGTAGAATACGGTCTTAATTCTCAATTGGTAAAAGATGAGAACGGAAAATTAATAGAGAAGACATACAAAAAAGACGGAATGTATGGAGCTGCTATTACAGAAATAATAGGATGGTTAGAAAAAGCTTCGGAAGTTGCAGAAAACCAAGGACAAGCTGATGCTCTTCAATTATTGATAGAGTATTACAAAACTGGAGACCTTAAAATTTGGAGTGAATATAACATTGCATGGGTAAAGGTGACTGAAGGTGACATTGATTACATCAATAGTTTTATTGAAGTATATAACGATCCATTGGGTTATTCTGGTTCTTTTGAAACTGTAGTTGAATTAAAAGATTTTAAAATGACAGAGATTATGTCTGTTGTTTCTGAAAATGTTCAATGGTTTGAAGATAATGCTCCATTGATGCCTGAGCACAAAAAGAAAGAAGTAAAAGGAGTTTCTTACAAAGTAGTTGATGTAGCTGGTGAAGCTGGAGATGCTTCTCCCTCTACTCCAATTGGAGTAAACTTACCAAATGCAAACTGGATTAGAACAACTCACGGTTCTAAATCTGTATCATTAGGAAACATTATCTCTGCTTATAACGAAGCAGGTGGAGACGGAATCCTTGGTGAATTTGCCAATGATGAAAAAGAAATAGAATTGGCTAAAGCACATGGAAAAACAGCAGGAAAAATGCATACTGCATTACACGAAGTTGTTGGACATGCATCTGGACAATTGAACCCTGGAGTAAAAACACCAAAAGAAACTTTAAAAAACTACTCTTCTACACTTGAAGAAGCTAGAGCCGATTTAGTTGGTCTTTATTATATCCTTGACCAGAAAATGGTTGACTTAGGTTTGATTAAAACTTTGGACGTAGGAAAAGCTGAATATGATGGTTACATCAGAAACGGTATGATGACTCAATTATCTAGATTGGATTTAGGAGCTGAGATTGAAGAAGCTCACATGAGAAATAGACAATTGGTTGCATCTTGGGCATTCGAAAAAGGACAAGCTGATAACGTTATTTCTAAATTGACTAGAGATGGAAAAACTTATTTTGAAGTAAATGACTATGCTAAACTAAGAGATTTGTTTGGACAATTATTGAAAGAGATTCAAAGAATAAAATCTGAAGGTGATTACAATGCAGGAAGGGATTTAGTTGAAAACTACGGAGTAAAAGTAGATCAAGCAATTCATAAAGAAGTATTGGATAGAGTAAAACCTCTAAACATACAACCATACAGAGGATTTGTAAACCCTAAGATTGTTCCTATGACAAACGAAGAAGGAGAAATTACAGATTTCAAAATTGAATACCAAAACTTTGATGAGCAAATGCTTGAGTACGCAAAGAGATTTGCTTTCTTGCCTGAGTACAACTAAGGTTTAATACATATTATTATAAAGCTCCATTCTATTTTTAGGATGGAGCTTTTTTTTTGGCTCATCCATTTGTTCTCGATACTATTTTAAAAAGCTATTGCTTTTTAAATTCACTCGAAATGACAATTGATCCAACCCTTTAAAATAATAAATCTGTCAGTTCGAGTGAATTTGAGGCGAACGAGAGTCAGAATCAAATTTGTATCGAGAACAAATTAAGAAAGCTTGTCATTCCAAACTTGATTTGGAATCTAGTGTTAAACAAAGTAATTGAATCGTAAGTTCTTTTTTATTAATGATTAAATAATAAGTAGAACTTTAGATTCCGTGTCGGAGCAAGGAATGACAGATAAAAAGGAATAGAATTTTGCAAACAACTTATAACTATTAACTAATCACTCATAACTAATTTAAACCATTTAACATTATTTAATAGAGAATAGAAATGCTTTTGTTATTTTTACTTAACTAAAAAACCAACTATGATTTTTGAAGCGAAAAACATACACAAATCTTACCACAATCACGTAGCACTAAATGATGTGAGTTTGAGTGTAGAAGAACAAACAATATTTGGATTACTTGGCCCAAACGGAGCTGGAAAAACATCTTTGATAAGAATTATTAATCAGATTACGGGACAAGATTCTGGAGAGATTTTGATAAATGGAGAAGTCCTTGGACCAAAACATATAAAAGACATTGGGTACTTACCAGAAGAAAGAGGTTTGTACAAAAAAATGAAAATTGGAGAACAAGCAATGTACTTAGCTCAACTGAAAGGAATGAGTAAACATGATGCTAAGAGAGAACTTCAAATGTGGTTTGATAAATTTGAAATTGGAAGTTGGTGGGATAAAAAAGTGGAAGAATTATCGAAAGGTATGGCACAAAAAGTTCAGTTTATTACTACTGTACTTCACAAACCAAAAATCTTAATCTTGGATGAGCCTTTTAGTGGATTTGACCCAATAAACGCTAACCTTATCAAGAGCGAGATTATGCAATTGAAAGAAAATGGAGCTACCATTTTTCTGTCTACCCACAACATGGGATCAGTAGAAGAAATTTGCGATAATATTGCACTTATCAATTCATCTAAAAAAGTACTAGATGGAAAAGTAAGTGACGTAAAAAAAGATTTTAGCAAAAACATGTACGACATTGATTTTAAAGGAAACATGATTGGATTTGCTAATGCTCTTTGGACAAATTTTGAATTGGTAGAGAAACAATCCTTTGACAAAGACAACCACCGAGCAACTGTAAAATTACTAAACAACAATAGCCTAAATAGTTTACTTACTACCTTGATAAAAGATGATATCGAACTAAAACAAGTCAATGAAATAATCCCGACAATGAGTGAGATTTTTATTGAAGTGGTAGAAAAAAACAATCAATTGGTAAGCTAAAAAAATTGAATTATGAGTAATAATAAGACTGGATTAATAATTAAAAGAGAATATTTAACAAGGGTAAAAAAGAAGTCATTTATCTTGATGACTGTTTTTGCTCCTGTTCTTTTTGCAGGGTTCTTTGCCTTGATTGTTTTCTTGGCAATGCCAAAAGACGAAAATTACAAAGTACTAGTAGTAGATGAAACAACTATTATGTATGAAGGAATGGACTTGTTACAACAAGAAGAAAGAGCCGAAAAAATAAAAAACAACAAAGCTCTTGGTAAAGACAAAGTAATAGAAGAAAGTAATAAAATTGAAATTTTTGAAGCAACAGGATCATATTCAGATGCAATAAAAAGATTTCAAAAAGAAAGCTCTGACTTCAATTATTTGGTTTATTTACCAAAAAACTTGGTAGATCAATCAGATGGAAAAGCGAACTTAATATACAAAAGTGCACCAAACTCTACTACCGAAACAAAACTAAATAGATTAATTAATGGAGCTAGAGAAGCTTTATTGATGGAAAAAGAAAAAGTGGACAAACTAGCTTACCAAAGAATAAAAACTAAAGTAGGTTTAACTCCATTAGCTTCATCTAACCTGGATGAAAATGGAAATCCTATTGAAGAAAAAGCTGATTTCAAAATTGCTGCAGGTATCGGATTTGGATTCTCTATTCTTATCTTAATGTTTATCCTTACGTTTGGTATGCAAGTAATGAGAGGTGTAATTGAAGAAAAAACAAGTAGAATTATTGAAGTAATTATTTCTTCTGTAAAGCCGTTTCAAATCATGATGGGGAAAATTGTAGGAATAGGACTTGTAGGACTTACACAATTTATATTTTGGATTATCCTTACAGGTATATTAATAACAGTTGGAACAATGGTTCTAGGAATTAACCTATCTCCAGATGCAGTATCAGAAATGAGTTCTGTAGAGCTTACGAAAGCTGCAGGAAGTGAAGCTAACGAAATGATTGCTACTATATTTAGCATTCCTTGGTTAGCGTTAATCTCTTCATTCTTGGTATATTTCTTAGGAGGATATTTCTTGTACTCTGCTTTGTATGCAGCAATTGGAGCTGCAGTAGATAGCGAAACAGATACACAGCAATTTATGGTTCCAGTAATGCTTCCGTTAATGCTAGGACTGTATGTTACTCAATTATCTGTATTTACAAACCCAGAAGGAAGCGCAATGTTTTGGTTATCTATGATTCCATTTACTTCTCCTATCGCTATGCTTGTGCGTATCGCAATGGGTAATGCCGAAATATGGGAAGTCCTTTTATCTATCACATTACTAGTCTTGACTTTCATAGGAACTACTTGGGTAGGTTCTAGAATATACAAAACAGGAATCTTGATGTACGGAAAGAAAGTAACTTACAAAGACCTATTTAAATGGGTGAGATATAAGAGTTAGAACCTTAAGTTAATTAAATGGAACACAAAAACATTAAAGTTAAGGATGCACCATTAAAAGGATTAACCCTATTTATTTATACAGCTATAGCTACGCCAATCTTATTGGTCGTAGCTATTTTTTTTATGGGTGGTGGCCATGGCTCCTATTTTATTGGGAAACTAATTTTTCCTATTCCTATGATAATTGCAGGTATAAATTACAGAATCACTGATTTAGCATATTACCTGGCTATTATTCAAACTCCTATTTATGGCTTAATAATTTTCTTCTTCAGGAAATCCAATTGGAAATTAGCTAGCCTATGCTTATTACTAATACATATCATCTTGTTCATGAATGCAATTAACTTAGAAAGTAGTTTCAATTAAAACAAATCACAATTCCAAAGGAATTATTTCCAATCAAAAGTACCAATCATGGTATTGATGTTTTCTTTTAGATAATCGAGTACAGGCCTAATAGAATCTATATTTGGTTTTACATTAAAATAAAGAGAACCTCTATAAAAATTGTTTGTACTATCCGTCAAGAAAAACTGATAATTACTAGCCACATCTCCTATGATTTCATAAGTAACTCCATACACTCCAAGAGAGTCATTAGAATAAGCTCTTTCGTTTATTGCATCAGCTTTAATCCTATGTTCATAAGCCAATTTTCTTGAGTACTCAGAGTGATAAAATAAATTATTAGTTCCACTATTGTTAAATTGGATATTTGTACAATGCAAAACAGCATTGTAAGTAGGAAAAACTATATTTTGATTACATCTTTCTTTTTCCTGAATTACAGCAAAATTAGGATATTGAAAAGTAAAAGGACAGTCGCTTTCATAAGTTTTCAGCTTCACATCTTTAGGAAAATCAATTCTATGAAATCCCATTGGTTTTGGATAAAAATTTTCACTTTTACACCCAACCAACAACAATAATAGCAATACAAAAAGTGTCCCAATTTTAGTCATTTCCTTCTGGTTTACGAGTTACTTTTACTTGTTTAATTCTTCGTTTGTCTGCAGCTTCCACTTCAAACAAATAATCACCAAACTTCATACGCTCATTTTTCTTCATTATTTTACCCGATTTTTCTATTAAAAAACCGGCCAAAGAATCAGATTCTCCTTTTTCATCTTCAAATACCTCTCCTTCTATGTCCATCACTTTGTACATATCTACCAAAGATATTTTCCCTTCAAACACGAAGTTATTGTCGTCAATTTTAGAATAAACTAAATCATCATCATCAAATTCATCTGATATCTCTCCAATAATCTCTTCAATTACGTCTTCTAACGTCACAATACCAGACGTACCTCCATATTCATCTGCTACGATAGCAATATGCACTTTAGTCTCCTGAAACTGCCTTAAAAGATCATCTATCTTTTTGCTTTCTGGAACAAAAAATGGCTCCCTCAATAAAGTTCTCCAGTCAAATTTCTCCTTGTGTAAATGGGGCAATAAATCTTTTACATAAAGAACACCTGTTACGTTATCAAAGGATTCCTTATAAATAGGTAATCTAGAATAACCGTTTTCTATAATTTGCTCTAACAAAGTAGAAAACTCTTCAGTTTCATCAAAAGCAATTACATCCATTCTGGATTTCATAATTTGCTTTACATCTGTTTCTCCAAATTTGACAATCCCTTCTAAAATCTTTTTATCCTCTTCTGTTACTCCTTCAATCTCGGTAATTTCTAGGGCATGATCCAAATCATTTACAGAAATTTCTGTAGCCGATTTTTTTATTCTTTTATCAATAAAAGAAGTACTTTTTACCAATAACGAACTTAGAGGGGAAAATAGTTTACCAATAAAAACAAGTGGAGTTGACATAAATTTTGCCAACTTCAAAGTATTGTTTGTAGCATAAACTTTGGGTATTACTTCTCCCACCATTAAGATAAGAAAAGTAGCAATAACAACAGTTGTAAAAAATTCTGCAAGTTCATTATTTTCAAAATCACACCAATTATTGATGATAAAAGTGGAGAGAATAACAATGGCAATGTTCACAAAATTATTGGCAATTAATATAGTTGCTAATAATTTTTTTGGCCTTGATAAAAGGTCCAAAACTCGTGTAGACACATTGTCTTTATTGCTTGTTAAAGTTTCTTTGTCTTTCGCATCTATTGAAAAAAATGCCACCTCTGATCCAGAAACCAAGGCCGACAAGACAAGAAGAATTATCATTACAATAATTGAAATAATAATAGGTATCGAAATTGAATTAAATACAAAAAGCAGCCCCCTAAGAGGCATAATACTGGGAAGTTCCAATTAGTTATAGTTTAGTTTATATTAAAATTAAAATGGCAAATCATTACTTGAATCATCATCAAAAGGAGATACAGAAGATTCTTGAGTACCACCATTGTCAGAAGACGAACCCGATTCAGATTTCCCTCCTAGCATTGTCATGTTATCTGCTACAATCTCTGTCGTGTATCTTTTATTTCCCTCTTTATCATCCCAAGACCTTGTTCTTAATTTACCTTCTATATAAACCGAACTACCTTTTTTCAAATACTTTTCTGCAACCTCTGCCAATCCTCTCCAAATAACAATGTTATGCCATTCTGTTTGAGTAATTTTTTCTCCAGATTTTCTATCCTTGTAAGTTTCTGAAGTAGCAATAGGAAAATTTGCCACAACTGCTCCACTTTCTAGATGTCTAACCTCAGGATCTTTTCCAAGATTACCTATCAATATCACTTTATTTACTCCTGCCATGGCTCTATTTTTTTTTACAAATTTACAATTATTAACTCAAAATACTAAATGAATTTATAATACACAAACAATTAATTTAAATATAACTAATATTCCTATAAATCAACCTCATTCAGCATTTTTTCCATCAATCTATGAATTGGATAATTATCCAGTTCTTCCAAATTAATCAACAGTATTCCTTCTCTATCAGTAATTTCTTTACTCATTTCACAAACAAATAATTTTGCATTTATATTTTGATGAGAAAGAATATGCCTAAAAGGTCCTATCACTTTTGACAATGAAATCCCTCTATTCCAATCAGAATCTACAATCTCTTTTTCAAACAAATCCTGAGATTCAACATTTGGAAACTCATATAAATTTTTCCAAATCGCATCCCCTTCCCTTTTCATTAAAATTAATGAATTAGAATTTTTAATTAAGTAAAAATTTAAGTACCTCTCTACCGATTTTTTCTTTTTAAGTTTTACAGGGAAATTCTCATAACTATCTTTATTATAAGCAAAACAAACATCATTAAAAGAACAACTTTCGCAATTAGGAGATTTAGGAGTGCAATGTAATGCTCCAAACTCAATCATAGCTTGATTAAAAATATCTGGATCCTTATGGTCAATCAATTCTACAAGAATTTCTTTAAATTCTTTAATCGCTTTGGGAGTATTAATAGGAGTTTCTATTCCATACAATCTACTTATAAATCTATAAACGTTTCCATCCAAAACAGGAACTACCTCCTTACTAGAAAAAGAAGCAATAGCAGAAGCAGTATAATCACCTATACCTTTCAGCTTTACAAGCTCATTATATGAAGTTGGAAAAACAGAATTCAGTTCTTTTACTACGTATTTTGACGTAAAATGTAAATTTCTGGCCCTAGAATAATACCCTAATCCTTGCCAAGCATTCAAAATTTCATCCTCTTTTGCATTAGCTAAGTCATTTATTTTTGGGAATAATTTTATGAATTTTTCATAATAGGGTAACCCCTGAGCAACACGTGTTTGCTGAAGAATAATTTCAGAAAGCCATATATAGTAAGGGTTTACGGTATGCCTGAAAGGTAAATCGCGCTTGTTAATTTCGTACCAAGAAAATAATGCGTTTAAAAAATTTTGTTTAACCAATGGATTATCAATTATATAAATTAAAAAATTAAGTAAAAATACTTAGAGCTTTATAAAAATATTTTTATTAGCTTTGTATCAACTTTTGAGAGAGAGATCAAATTTATAACATTTTTGATCAATTATTTATTAACTAATTAAACAACAACAATGACAAAAGCAGAAATAGTTGAACAAATTTCAGGAAAAACTGGAATTGAAAAAGCAGTAGTATTAAAAACTGTAGAATCTTTTATGGACACTGTAAAAGGAAACATGACGAAAGGAGAAAACGTATACCTAAGAGGTTTCGGAAGCTTTATTATTAAAAAAAGAGCTAAAAAAACTGGTAGAAATATCTCTAAAAATACGTCAGTAATTATACCAGCACACAACATCCCAGCATTCAAACCTGCAAGAGATTTTGCAAATGATGTGAAGAAAAAAGTAAAAGTAAAATAACTGATAACCTATTACAACAATAATGAAGAGCTCTTTTTTAAAAATATTTTCAATAATTTTAGCGGGAGCTCTTATTATTTTAGTATCTTTGCAATTCCTTTCAAGGACGCCCGAGATTAATCAAGATGAAGTTGATGTAAAAAAAGCTTCTCAAATGATACAAAATGGGCAGCCAATGGAGGGTGTTATGTTGCTAAGAAGCGTTCTGGAAAAGGACGAAAATAATTTGGATGCAATATGGGAACTTGGAAAATTATCCATGCAATCTCAACAATATGAAAAAGCCATAGGCCGATTCGAAAAATTTGTCAGTTTAACTGACGGGGAGGATAAAGTGAGTGGATATATATATTTGTCAGATGCTTATTTTTTTAATAATCAAAGACAAAAATCATTGGAAAACTTAATTAAGGCTCAGGCCTTGAATAAAAATTCTGATTTAGTTTCAGACATAGAAGAAAGAATTAATATAATTAACCAAAATTAAAAGATATGCCAAGCGGTAAAAAGAGAAAAAGACATAAGATGGCGACTCACAAGAGAAAGAAAAGATTGAGAAAAAATCGTCACAAAAAGAAGAAATAGACTTCTTATTTACAACATTTTAACTGCGCATAAAACAAGATTTTTAAATCTTGTTTTTTGTGTTTTTGCACAGTCTATGTGTAAAAGTTACTATGCATTCAATTTTCATTTAACTAATTAACTGTGAGTTTAGATTTAATAATATCATCTAAACCAGAGGAGGTTGTTATTGCCCTATTAAAAGATAAAAACTTAATTGAGATTCATACCGAATCCCAAGAGGAAGATAATACAATTTCTGCTGGAGATATATTCCTTGGTAAAGTCAAAAGGACTAACCCTGGACTGAATTCTGCATTCGTTAATGTAGGGTATGAGAAAGATGCGTTCTTGCATTATTCTGACCTAGGTGCGAGCTATAAATCATTTGAAAAAGCTGCTAAAATAGCTTTTAATGGAAAACCAAAATTTGACTTCCCTCTTGAAAAAGAAATTGACAAGCACGGAAAAATTAAAGATTGTGTTTCTTCCAATCAAAAGATGTTAGTTCAAATTACTAAAGAACCAATATCATCTAAAGGACCAAAAATTACTACAGAAATTACTCTCCCAGGAAGGTATTTGGTATTAATTCCTTTTTCTAACAAAATCTCAGTTTCTCAAAAAATTGAAGACCAAGAAGAAAAAAATAGATTGGTAAGGTTAATTGAAAGTATTAGACCTAAAAACTTTGGAGTAATAATAAGAACAGTAGCTCAAACACGTAAAGTTGCAGAACTAAACGAAGACTTACAAGAACTTACAGAAAAATGGGAATCCATTTATGTAAAAGCTAAAGACGTTATTCCTCCAAAGAAAATTCTTGGAGAGATTAATAAAGCTTCTGCTATTGTAAGGGATTTACTAAACGAAGACTTTAATTCTATCATTGTTGATGATAGTGTTATGTATGTTCAATTAAAAGATTATATCGGAAGAATAGCTCCTGATAAAACTAAAATAATAAAACTACATAAAGGAAATACTGATATTTTCCAGCACTATGGTATTCATAAACAGATTAAAGCAAGTTTTGGTCGTAAAGTAGATATGCCAAATGGAGGTTATTTAATTATTGATCATGCAGAAGCAATGCATGTGATTGATGTAAATAGCGGAAATAGAAGAGGAAAAGAAAATGATGCCGAAGCAAATGCACTACAAGTAAACTTGGATGCGGCCGAACAAGTAGCTAGAGTTTTAAGACTTAGGGACATGGGAGGTATTATTGCTGTCGATTTTATTGATATGTATAACAAAGAGAACAATCTTAAGTTATACAAATTCTTAAAAGATAAGATGAGTACCGATAGGGCTAAACATAATCTTATCCCTCCTACAAAATTTGGAGTTATTGAAATCACCAGACAAAGATTAAGACCAGAGACTAAGATAAAAACGACTGAAAAATGTCCAACTTGTCATGGTACTGGAGAGGTTCAAGCGGCTATTTTGATTACAGATCAAATAAGAGATGCCATAGAACACACTGATAAATCGAATGGATTAACTTTACAAGTACACCCATTTGTTGAAGCTTATTTCAAAAAAGGTCTTATTTCTAGACAAGTAAAACTATTTTTTAAATATAAAAAGTGGATCAAAATTGAAGGTAAAACTTCTAAACATTTATTGTTTTTCAAATTATTAAACAATAAAGGGGAAGAACTTGTATAATTTTTTTTCCTTAATAGTGAAAAATAACCAATAAACCGCAACTTTATTTTAGTTAAACACGTATTGTTAACAAGAATTAACAATAGCATAACTACGTAGTTTTAATTAGTCCTAAATTACAGAATGAAATCTATTGATATTCAACTGTTGAATTTAATCTAATTATTACATGAAAAAAATAAGTATCCTTGTTATAATCTGTGCACTTTTTGCCTCTTGGTCTTGCAAAAAAGAAGATAAATTTATATCCGGAAATACCGCTCCTGATTATTATGGAGTACCTACCATTAAAGTAAAAAATTATATCAATAGATTATTTATTGACCTTGCTGGCAGAGAACCCTTAGACGTAGAAATGGATTCTTTAGTTATACTATTGGAATCAAACAATCTTAATTTCTCGACAAGAGAAGGGATCATTAAAACTTTACAAAGCGATACTACACCTCAAAGTAACGGAGATAATTTTAAACAATTGTTTTACCTCAACATTTATGGGTTACAAAAAGCTAGATTTATAGAAGGGGTTCCTGATGCAGGAATTGCACAAGAAAAAGGAAATGCAGAAACTGCTGCCTTAGCTGATTCTGCCGCAGGAGATATTTTTGGATATAACTGGAATATGCAAATAGCAAAAAAATATGATGACATCCTTACTTCTGATACAGCACTAAGAAACGGTAGTATTACATTTAATGAAATGTGCAGAAGAATGTGCTACAATGGAGTGTATGATCAAATTAACATGAATTCATTTAATTATGTAAATGCCGTATTTGACAATAACTTGTATAGATTCCCAACTTCAGATGAATTTACCTCTAGCTACAATATGGTAGAAAGTGATTTGGCAGATATAGTAATGGGACAGCCCGGAGCTAGTAAATATGATTTTTCTAAAATAATTACCAATAGTTTAGAATTTAATGACGGAACAGTCACATGGATTTTCAGATCCTTCTTAAGTAGATTCCCTACTTCAAGTGAATTATACCATTACAGTCTTCATTTTCAATTAAACAATGACATAACCTATGTCATGAGAGAAGTTATGAAAACAGATGAATACGCAAATTTTTAACCCATTATTACCTATGAAATTTAAACAAATAGCACTAATCACCTCAGTTTTTATTTTTACATTTTCTAGTTGTAAAAAAGAAACTATTGATGACAAAGTATTTCAAGTAGAAAGCGTAAACTTATATTCTTCCGCTTCCTCTAAATTGAAAGAAAAAACGGAAAGCCAATGGATTGCCGTACTTTACACTAACCTATTCCAACAAGCACTATCTGCTAGTGATATATACAAAGCAGGACAGTGTATTACCTCTATTGGAGATAAAGAGCTGGCAAGAGAAGTTATCATAAGTAACTTTATGAACTTTACTAACCCATCCCCTCTTATACCAAGTGATACTGATATGAGAAATGACATTGACCAATTTGTAAAAGACAGTTACGAAAGATTCCTTATTAGAAGACCAACTGAAGGAGAGAAACAGTTTTTTAGAAATGAAATTACAAACGACCCAACAAGATCTGCAGAGATAGTTTATTTTTCTTTCGCTCTATCTAACGAATATTTATTTTACTAAGCACCAAAACATCCTCCCTATTATGAAAAGAAGAGAATTTATAAAAAAAGCCACACTTACGGCAGCAGGTGCTTTTGTAGCCCCTTATATTTTACCAAGCGGAAGACTATTTGCTCCGTCTGGTACTCAAATTGCACCTCACGTAGTTTTAATAATGTATGCTGGTGGAATTAGAAACCAAGAAACAGTAGATCAATTATACCTATCACAAAGTCAACATACCTGGAATCCTATTCCTGCATTGAACGTTACAGGTAATATTATGCCAAATATGCTAACAGGTGCAGCTCCAGGATCTAAAATTGTATACGGAACAGGAATTAGTGGAAACACACCAATTAACCCAATTTTATCTACTTCATTACAATCTCAAGGTGTATTATTTAAAGAAGTGAATGCTGTTGCTGCAGGTCATTACGGAGGTTCTATTGCATTATTACAGGGGAATACGAATCTTGCTCAACCTTTATTGGATAGACCAAAAACACCAACAATTTTCGAATTTTTGAGAAAACACGGAGGTTATAAAGCTACCGATACTTGGTTCTTAGGGAATTCATTAGGAAATTCTGTTCCTCTTTACAATCATAGTGATGACGAAGATTATGGTGCAAAATTTGGTGCCAATATGTTTATTCCGAAAGTAACTTTTGGTAGTCAAGGAGATAAATTTTTGAAAGATGCAAAGATTTACCACCCTCAAAACGAATTATCACCCATGTACAAAATGAAGTACTTCTTGGATAATTCATACGAAAGTTTAACAAGAAACAATGTTTTGGATGTAGTTGGAAATACAGAAGCAGAAAAAGCACAGATTAAAACTTTCATGAAAAATATGTTCCTTAAGAAACAAGCAGGAACAGTTCTACAACCACCAGTATCTGGAGGAGATGGATTAACTGTAGGATATGCTTGTGAGGTAATGAAAGAATTTAACCCAGCACTTACTGTAGTAAAAATTGATGGGCCAGATACTTGTCACTCCGATTTTACAGGATATTTAAGAGCAATTCACCAAGCAGATCATGCTGTAGGTTTCTTATGGGATTACATTCAAAATCAAATTCCTGCAATGGCCGGAAATACAATCATTATAGCAACACCAGATTGTGGAAGAAACTTAAATCCTAATCCAATCATGGATTCGGAAAATAACTTTAGAGCATTTGATCATTCTGATGCGAATACAAGAAGAGTATTTACATTAATGGCTGGTAAATCAATTACAAATCATCCTGATAAAGCTACTGCTCCAATTAGTAGTGCATCTCCACTTAATACTGATGCCGCAATTACAATAGGACATATTTTAGGAATAGAAAATGAAATGCTCTCTTCTGGATATTTACATGGAAGTAGCCAATCATTAATTAGAAAATTATAAGAGATGAAATTTAATATAAAAAACCACACAGCTATTGCTCTTGTTGGAGTTTTTGTTTTTTCTTTCGGTTGTAAAAAGAATGAAATTGAAAATCCTTATGATAGTTATACAACTCCTAAGCTTTATGAAGAGCCAACTTTAGCTAGTTTACCTTCTACCAACTTTGGTTATTTACATGCAGCTGTTTTTAAACCTACATGTGCTAACTCGGGTTGTCATGACGGACATTTTGAACCAGATTTTAGAACAATTGCAAGTGCATATAACAATACAGTTTACCATAACGTATTGACCAATGATGCTACGAACAGTTTTACTTACAGAATTAAACCGGGAGACGCAAACAAATCTCTTTTGCACGAGAGATTGCTAGTCTCATTACCCAATACATCAGGAATTATGCCTCCTGTATATGCAGATGAATGGATTGTGAATAAACTTGCTCACATTAACGCAATAAAAACTTGGATAAATGATGGCGCAAAAGACATGTATGGAAACGCTCCTGTAATTGGAAATCCGAATCCAATTGTTACAGGATTCAATGTGTATGACAACAATAACACTACTACTCCTAAACAAAGAGCTCCAGGTGCAGGATTATTGCCCATATTAGTACCAAGAAGTCAGTTAGATTTTTGGTTTTCTATTCAAGATGATATTACCCCAGCAACTAGTATGACTGTGAATGAAGTAAAAATCTCTACTTCCATGTTTGGATTTGATACAGTAGCTGCACAGCCAATGAGTATCTCTTCTGCTATTACTGCAGATGACTT
Organism: uncultured Flavobacteriales bacterium; assembly: GCA_964021785.1. GTDB lineage: Bacteria > Bacteroidota > Bacteroidia > Flavobacteriales_D > CAJJDF01 > CAJJDF01. The sequence goes on along the minus strand of CAXIAX010000035.1, from coordinate 9,231 downwards.
TAGCGGAACCTCAACTTCATTTACTCACAAACTTGATATAGATTTGAGTAGCTACCCTGCCAATACTTTTCTATTTGTAAGAGTATATGTACAAGATGCAGATCATACTTCGCCAGCAGAAAACCCAAGTGATGGGAGTTCACAGCAGGCAATGTATTTATTTACAATTTACACCATTTAAAACATGAATAAATTAATTATACTCTCATTATCTCTATTGGTACTATTTTCTTGTAAAAAAGAAGACGAAGCCTATAGTGATACTCCAGAAATAGAATTTGTAAGTCTCACCCCTACCTCCACCTCAGAATTTAGCCAAGATATTAAATTGGTGATTTCTTATAAGGATGGTGATGGTGATATTGGAACGGATGATCCGGATGAATATACTTTACTTATTCATGACGCTAGACTTCCTGCCGCAGATGAATATCACATTCAACCCTTAACTCCTCCTAATCAATCTATTCAAATTGAAGGAGATTTAAAAATCAATTTGGCTGGACTTTTTGTTTTAGGAAATGATTCTACTGAATCTACACGATTTACAATAAAATTAAGAGATAGAGCAGGAAACTGGAGTAATTCTGTTACCTCTACTTCTATCACAGTAAATAAATAATAAAAGCTTTTTATGTTGAAAAGAATTCTAATATTCTTTGTCCTTATTCTTTCATTTTCTTTCCATTTAGTTTCGCAAGCAACTTTCCCAATGAAAGATACTACTGTTGCTGAATGTGATGGAATTCATACGGATTCTGACGCAAAAGTATTTCCTGCGGGACAGTATTTGGCAAATGAACTTTTCGTTTTTTCCATCTGTCCAGGAACTGGTGCAACTATCAATTATACTTTTACGTCCTTTTATACTGAACTCAATGAGGATACCCTTACATTTTTTGATGGGCCAGATACCTTATCGCCAAGGATTGGAGTATTCTCTGGAAATCTTAATGCCACTTTACCGCCTACAATTATTGCAACTTCTGGTTGTTTAACAATGCGATTTAGGTCAGATGGAGTTCTCGAATTTCCTGGATGGACTGCAGTTTGGAATACCTACGCACCTGTTGTAACAGCTCCTTCTCTTAATGTAAGTGCAATAGAACCTCCGGCTTGTGATTCAACTTCTTTTCTTATTGAGTTTGACAGAAAAATTCATTGTGATTCGATAGTGAACTCTACGGTTACTTTCACAGGATTTAATCCTCCTACAGTTACCAATATTACAAAAGTGGGATGTGTAGGTGATAGTTCCAGATTTGCAAGAATATGGCTAAGTACTCCTTTCGTATACAATTGCGAATATGTGATGAACATGAATATTAATATTCCCGATATTTGCGACAGTGTCTATAATTTTGATATTAAAGATACTTTCGATTTTGTGTCTTGTAAATTATTTGCCAATTTAACCTCAACCTACGACTCTCTTTGCTTTGGCGATTGTACTAGCTTAGAAGTCACTAACGCAACTACCTGTAATACTTATTCTTATGCCTGGAGCAATGGAATTCCTGCAACTGCAGGCCCACACAATGTGTGCCCATTAACCACTACAACTTATTATGTTACCGTAACAGAAAGCAATACTGGGAATCAATACATTGATTCCGTTACCATAAAAGTTCTTGATACCCTGGATAAAGAATTGTCAATTTTCACAAATACATCCGAACCACCAGAGTGTAACGATAGATTTTTTAAAGTGAAATTTGATAGACCCATCCCTTGCTATTTTATAGATTCTGGAACTTTTACACTAACTAGTCCTGCAAGGTCATTTACTATTACAAATGTGTATCCTCTAAATTGTACAAATGGAAAAATAGATTCTGTGAGGGTGAGAATAAATCCTAGGTTTGCACAGAATTGCGAATATTTTCTAGAGTTTAACTTCAATTTTATCGACTCTTGCGAGGGGCCTATTTCTATTGTCGCTAGAGATACATTTTTTATAACTGATTGTCCTTTTACAATAAGCACTTCTTATACCGATAGCCTTTGTATGAACAATTGTACAAATGTAAGTGCTACAGCTAGTGGTTGTGATGGATATACTTACACATGGAGCAATGGATTGCCCAACACTGCAGGACCATTTAATATTTGTCCTACAGGAGATACCACTTTTTATTTATCAGTAACCGAAATCTCTACAGGATTAATTCTATTGGATACGATAACCATAACCATGTTAGACCCAACAATAACTGCTGTTGCTCCTATGTGTGTTTATGATTCTCCAATCAATTTAACTGCTGTCTCTTCGGGAGGAATTTGGACTGGAAACGGAATTACAAATTCTACCTTAGGTACATTTGACCCTTCGGTAGCCTTATCGGGGACACATATCATTACTTATACAATTAATAGTTGTGTAGATACGGTATCGATCACAATTACCGACCCAAATGCTGGGCCAAATAGAAACTTATGTGCGAGTGGAATACCAGTGAATCTTTTTGCAGCAACCCCAGCCGGAGGAATTTGGACAGGAACCAATGTAAATTCTACTACTTCGGAATTTACACCTACCACCTATGGTAATTTTACTGCTTATTATACAGTAAATGGATGTATTGACTCTATTAATATTTTTGTAGATACGATTGCATTTACTTATGATACTGATACACTTTGTGGAAATTCTTCGGCTGTGAATATACCATTTACACCAACTGGAGGAACTTGGTCTGGTACAGGTATTACATCTAGTAGTTTAGGAACATTTGATCCTTCTATGGCTAACAATGGCAGTAATTTGGTAGACTATTACTACAAAGGATGCAGAGATACAGTAAATATGGTGGTAGTTACCGTAACTGCTGGCCCTGATACAAACTCTTGCCCTTCGCAAACTCCATTCAATGTAACCGCAGGAACACCTCTTACAGGTGCTTGGTCTGGAATTGGGATTACCAATACAGCTTTGGGAACATTTAACCCAGCTACCCAAGTAGGAAACTGGATGAGTAATCTTGTATATACTTACCAAGGTTGTTCAGATACTTTAGTTATGGATGTTATTCAAACTAATATCGTTCAGGATACCTTGTACTTTTGCCCAAGTCAAGATTCTGTATTAATTTCTTCTATAGCCGGATTAACAACTAATCCTAATTATGGTACATGGACAGGAAACGGAGTAAGAACTTATGGGAATGATGATTATTTATATCCTAAGCTATTAGGAAATGGTTTTCATCCTATTTTTTATGAAAAGAACACATGTCAAGATTCTGTAATTATAGCAATTTATCCAGACTCTCTTTCTTATAGAGATACAACTGTTTGTAATACGGTTGCACCATTTAAACTAGATAGTGTAAACAATTTCTCTGGCGCAACATGGCAAGGAACAGGAATTACAAACTCTGCTACGGGAATGTTTGATCCTTCTCTTGCAACTACAGGAGTAAATGTAATAACCTACAGAACCCAAGGAGGAATATGCGACAAAACAATAAATGTAACAGTAAACCAATATGTAGCAGCAAGCATTAATATTGCCGATACATTTTGTTTCACAAACCAAAACATACCAATTCCTGTTACTCCTACCGGAGGAACTTGGTCGGGTACGGGGAATTACAACAAAGCTGCAGGAACTTTTAATCCACTAGTTGCAGGGCCAGGAAGACATCAGATATATTATTCGTTTGGAACTGGAGCTTGCTTTACCACAGATGAAAAATTTGTAGTCGTGAGAGACTCAATATCTGCAAGTTTAGTAACAAATGTTGATACCATTTGCCTTGGTGATAATGCTACACTAACGGCAAGTGCCATTGGAGGATATCCAAATCCAAACTATACTTATACTTGGTCTCATTCTGCTACTACTAGCAATTCTGATATTGTTTCTCCTACTATATCCACACAGTATAATGTACTTGTAGATGACGGATGTTCAGAAACTAGTTCGGATACGGTAACTGTAACGGTTCTATCTATTAATCCAAATTTAATTAAAAGTCCACCGGTGTGCTTTGGAGAAATTGGATATGCTACTTACGATCTTTCACAAAAATCCGTTTATAGTTTTACATGGACAAAGCCAAGCGTATTTGGCGATACTATTTTTGGAATGGGAAAAGATAGTGCTTACCTCACAATCTCGAATAGCTTTGGGTGTTCTATTGATACATTCTTAGTAATTGATGGATACGATTTCCTACAAGCAGATTTTGATATTAATCCAGATAGATTTCCTAAATGCTTAAGTTCACAAGACAAAAGCCTTATTGTTACTGATAAATCTACAGGAGCAACCACTGGAGCTTGGGATTTTGGTGATGGAAACAATCTTCCATATTCACCTGCCAACGTTACCGAAACTAATACTTATGCAGATGGAGGTAACTATACAGTAACTTTAGTCGTAAAGAATAACGGTCCTTGTTTTGACACCCTAACAAAAGAAATTTGTGTCTCTGATCAAGTCTTTTTTATTGCCGATATATTCTCTCCAAACGGAGACGGAGCAAACGATATCTTTTATGTAAGATCTAGTGAGGCCGAAGAATTAAGTTTTAGAGTATTTGATAGATGGGGGAAAATGGTTTTTGAATCCAATGATGTAGAAAAAGGATGGGATGGTACTTATAAAGGAAAAGAACTGGAGTCTGGAATCTATTTTTGGTATGTAACCATGAAGACTGTAGGAGGAGAAGAACTGAACGAAAAAGGAGATGTAACCTTAAAACGCTAGTCGATAATCGGCTTTATTTTTTATGCGATTAATGAAGAAAATTTTATTCATATTATTTATTACCTCTATTGGGTTTACATCCTTGGGACAAGGAATACACTTTTCTCAATGGTATGAAGCTCCCTTACTTTTGAATCCTGCCAATGCGGGTTCGTATTTTGGAGATTATAGAGCAAATATTAATTACAGAAACCAATGGGCAACTGTAGGAAATTCTTATAAAACAATTTTTGCATCTTACGATATGCCTATTCTCAGAAACGAGAGAGGACAAAAATCCACTGGGATTGGAGTTTCTTTTTATAACGATAAAGCCGGAAAAACAAATTACGGAAGAACGGAAGGAACAATTTCTCTTTCTCAATCTATTACTTTGACTAAGAAAATGGATTTATCTATTGGGCTTGGTTTTGAATATGGGCAAGTTAGTGCAAACTATGATAACCTGAAATGGGACAACCAATATGATGGAACAAAATACAATGCTGCCCTACCAACTGGAGAAAATAATTTGAATGAATCCTCTACTTATTTTGATATGAATGCTGGATTCTTGGCTCGTTTTTTTGGAAGAAAAAAGAATGAAACTAATATTGGGGTGAGTATTTTGAATGCAACACAAACATACAAAGCAACACTAGCTAGTAATAGTTCTTATGATCAAAGAAGGATGAGAATTATTGGGCATGCCGTTTCGGAGATTCCAATTGAAAACAGTGGAGATTTTATTGTTCCTACTGCTTTTTATTCTTTGCAAGGAGGAAGTTCTGTAATTGCATTGGGAGCAACTTACAAAAAGAATGTAGGAATGCAATCTAGGTACACAGGATATTTCAATGCTTCTTACCTAGAGTTTGGAGCAATTTATAGGCATTTGGATGCTGTGGTAGCTATTGTGAAATTTGATTGGTTTAAGAAGATTCAAATTGGAGCAAGTTATGATATCAATATATCTAAACTAAGAACTGCCTCTGTTTACCAAGGAGGGTTTGAACTTTCTTTGGTTTGGAAAGGGACTTTTAATTAATAGCAATAATCACTCCTCTATTCCTCGTCTTAGATAGCTCCAAAAATTACTGACACTTGATAGCGTTTCCAAACGCAATTGCAACAAAGAGAAAGTTGAATTTTTTATTTATATTCGTTTCAAACGAATAAAGAAGATGAAACACTCGTTACGCTTTCGCTAAACGAGAGCTAGGGGGAGGAATATACAGATACAAAGATGCAGTAGTTGCAATCGTAAAATTTGATTGGTTTAAGAAGATTCAAATTGGAGCAAGTTATGATATCAATATATCTAAACTAAGAACTGCCTCTGTTTACCAAGGAGGGTTTGAACTTTCTTTGGTTTGGAAAGGACAATTTGGGGGATAAAAAAAAGGATTTTCGTTTCCAAAAATCCTTTTAAATCATCCTATATAGTTAGTAATGCTTTAACTCTATTTAGTAATAGTTAATTTTTCTTCCAACCCTGCCAACATAGCTTTGGTCATTGTTTCTAAATCAAAAGAGTTTTCCCATCCCCAATCTTTGTTTGCCTCAGAGTCATTGATACTTTTTGGCCAAGAATTAGCAATTGCTTGTCTAAAATCAGGAGCATAACTCACGCTAAATTCTGGAATGTGTTTTTTAATTTCTTCAGTAATCTCTACAGGAGAAAAACTAATTCCTGCTAAGTTGTAGCTCGATCTTATTTTTATTTTTTCTTTATCGGCATGCATTAAATCAATAGTTGCTTTAATTGCATCATCCATATACATCATTGGTAAATAGGTATCATTTTCTAAATAACACTCATAATTACCTTGCTGAATCGCTTTGTAATAAATATCCACTGCATAATCTGTTGTTCCTCCACCTGGCTCAGCTTTGTAGCTAATTAATCCTGGGTAACGAATACTTCTTACGTCAATTCCATATTTATTAAAATAATACTCGCACCATCTTTCTCCTGCCAATTTACTAATTCCGTAAACAGTACTTGGCTCCATTACGGTAGTTTGTGGTGTATTATCTCTTGGAGTTGTAGGTCCAAACACAGCTATAGAACTTGGCCAAAATATCTTTTCAATGATACCTTCTTTTGCCAATTCCAATACATTGAACAAGCCATCCATATTTAGCTTCCATGCAAACATTGGATTTTTCTCTGCTGTAGCAGAAAGTAATGCGGCCAACAGATAAACTGTACCAACATTATTTTTCTCTATCAGCTCTTTTAGTTTATCAGCATCCAAAATATCCAATAATTCAAATTGAACGTCTCCGTGATTCCCCTCTCTAATATCTGAGGCAATTACATTTTCAGCTCCAATCCTTTGGGCTAATCCTCTTACTAAATCTGTCCCAATTTGTCCATTGGCACCAATAACCATGCTTTTTTTCATCTCTTATTTTCTTACGAATTATAAATAGTATTGTGTATGTTTAGTGATTCCTTATGAATCAAATTCATCAAATCTTCTACAAACTGCTCATTTAACCCCAACTCTTTTGCTCTTTTTTTAGAATCTTCCAATACAATCTTCCATCTTTCTAGTTGAAAAACTGTTGCAGATTTTCCTTTTTTAAAAGTAGCAATTTCCTCTACAATTTTCATTCTTTGGGCAATTTCCTTTAGCATTTCATCATCAGAAATATTGATTTGATTTCTCAAAACTTCTAATTCTTCTTGCTTTATATCTTTGTTCGTTTCATTTGCATTAATTGCATTCACAATTCTTTTCAAATGAGCAGGCGTTACTTGTTGCTTGGCATCACTCCAAGCTTTGGGCGGATTAGGATGTGTTTCTATCATTAATCCATCCATCCCCAATTGTACTGCAAATTTAGATACTCCTTCTATCAAATCCGAATCTCCTGCAATGTGACTAGGGTCACAAATTATTTGAAGATCTGGAAATTCTGTTTTTAATTTAATTGGTATTTCCCACATTGGTGGATTTCTAAAAACTCCTTTTGTATAAGAGTAAAATCCTCTGTGAATAACAGATACATTAGAAATTCCCGCCAACTTAAATCGTTCTATCGCTCCCATCCACAATCCCACATCTGGGCTTATTGGATTTTTTATATATACAGGAATATCAATTCCTTTTAGCGAATCTGCTATTTGTTGGATATAAAAAGGATTAACCGTAGTTCTTGCTCCTATCCATAGTGCATCTAAATTATGAGCCAAACAAGCATCTACGTGTTCTGGAGTTGCTACTTCTGTAATTAGTTTTACTCCATATTGTTCTTTGGCCTCATTCATCCACTTTAGTCCCTCCACTCCTATTCCTTCAAAAGAACCAGGTGCCGTTCTTGGCTTCCAAATTCCTGCACGGAAATAGGATAAGTTTTCAATATCAGCAACTTCCCTAGCTGTTTCCAAAACCTGTTCTCTGGTTTCGGCACTACAAGGACCTGCTATTAATTGTTTGAGTGAATTTCTCAATAGTTTCTTTTTTATTTAATTTAACTAGAATGATCAGAGGTTATAACCCAATTCTCGTTCTTTTGTTGCCAAATCAAGGAATACATTCCTTGCAAATCGCCCAGAGAATCTTGTCTTTTTAGATGCCATTCTCCTATTACAAATATAGTTTCTTCTCCAAGAATCTCAATACTTTTATTGGTGAATTTTAACCTTCCCATTTCTTCCTTATTCTTGTATGATTTTTTGTAATTATCCAAAGTCGTTTGCCATCCTTTATTCAATCCACTTTTACCAATAAATTGCAAGGAATCACTTTTCCAATACTGTTTCATAAATCCATCCAAATCTCCTTCGTTCCATGCTTCTTCTTGTTCTTGCATGCTTTTTTCAATTATTTCTACCAAATGATCTGATTTATGAATCTCTTTGTGTGAATCTGAAAAGCAACTGAAGATAAAAAAGGAAGCAAAAATAAAGAAAGCAGACTTTTTGACGTGTAAAAATAACCTTTTATGACTTTTTGTCGTTAAAAACGAGTGGTTTAGCATTTGGATTGTGATTTGTATTAGGTTTATCAAATTTAAAAATAACGATAAAATTTATAATACTTTAAAACAAACAATATGAAAATCGCACAACATAACTTTATGCCAAATTTAAATGCAATCATTGATGATGTAATGGGATCAGAAACTTTTGAATCTGTAAAAAGAAATTTGATTAGTAATACACCTCTAGCCAATATTTTTGAAACAGAAAATGCTCACATAATTGAATTAGCAATACCGGGAGTAAAAAAAGAAGAGGTAACAATAGATTTACATGAAAACAAATTGACTATTGGACTAGCCAAAAAGGAAGAGACTACCGAAAAAACAAGTTTAAAAGAAAGAAGAGAATTTAACTACAGTAAATTTTCTAGAGCATTTAATTTACCAAAAAATATAGATTTTGATAGAATTGAAGCAACCAACGAAAATGGAATCTTAACGGTTACAATTCCAAAAAGAGAAGAAGAAATTAAAAAGAATAGAACGATTACAATCAAGTAATTATTTTTTCATAGGGAAGAAGGGCGTGCTGAAAAGTGCGC
>CAXIAX010000034.1:0-26366 GCA_964021785.1 uncultured Flavobacteriales bacterium | reverse complement strand
GTTCACTAAATCTTCTACCAAACAGGCAAATGCCCTTACTTCTACTCGCTCAATAGTATGAGCAGAAACCAAATTGCGATTGTAAAAAGTAGCTGCACCAAAATCACCCAGAAGACAATCAGCCTCATTATTAATCAATATATTATGTGCATAAAGATCTCCGTGATTTATTCCTTTTTCATGCAATTGCAAACAAGTAGACGCAATACTTTTGGTAATTTTTATCAGCTCGTTTTCGTCAAAAACACAAGTTTCGTCAAATACATCTCTTGTGCAGGTTTCTAAACTGGGTGGATTTCCCAAATTAATAAAACTTGGAGCTATCAACTCCATAATCAAACCACTTTTCTTCTCAGGATGATTTTTTATTTTTCCTAAAACGGGAATCAAATTTGGATGTTCGCCTGCAGCAATAGCTATAGCCATTTCATCCTCGGGCAATCCATCACTTGTTACATCTCCTTTAAATATTTTAACGGCTACATTCTTATCTCTAGATTTCCATTTGGCTTTAGATATAAATCCTGAAGCTCCTTCTCCCAGTAGGTTTTCAATCGTAAAATCGTTCCATTCAAAAGAATCAATGTCAATAGAGTCACTTGGTTTTATTTGTTGCATTGCTGGGTTTCCTGCAAAAGCTACCCAAGATAATTTAGGTAATTCAAACAACCAATTAGGAATAGTTTCTAGTTTATTAGAAGAAATTCTTAACAGTTCAAGGTTCGTGCAATTAGCCATTTCTGAAGGGAGTTCTTCTATTAAATTACCTGCCAATGCACATTTTTGAAGCAAGTGACAATCTCCTATGCTTTTGGGTAATTTTGTGATTTTATTGTCAGTCAAAATCAACCAATTTAAAAGAGGTGGAAAGGATTTTTCTGGAACAGTGTTCAGTTGATTAGATTTAAATCCAATCATGGACAAAGAATCACATTTTGCCAAGACACTAGGGAATACAGTAAAGTTATTACGAGCAAAAAACAGAATTCTTAGTTTTTTTAATTGCGAGATAGAATCTGGAATTTCTGTCAGTAAATTATCCGATAAATCTAAAATTTCTAAAGAGTCTGCAAGGGATAAAATTTCTTGAGGAAACTCCTTTAGCCCACAAGCTAGTTTTAATGATTTTGCCCCCTTTAATTGTCCTGATTTTAATTCCTCTAAAGTATGTGTCATGTTTAAAATATCTGATTACAAATTTAGACTATTTATTAAGAATTTAGAGATATAGAATTATCTAATTATAGATACCAAGCCTATTTATTAGTCGCTTATTGAAGCTTGTTTAATGCATTCGTTTGTAAAACCTAGCTCTTAGTGGCAAACTTTTGTTGGCAATGAATTATAAGTCCTTCTCCCTCCTATTAATTTCTGGCACGACCCTTGCAAGAGTAAGAGTGTCGAAGAATTTTATTCGGCATTATTAAATACAACATATGAATACAGGAAAAGTAAAATTTTTCAATGAAGCCAAAGGATTTGGTTTTATAACAGAAGAAAACTCAAACGAAGAGCACTTTGTGCACGCAACAGGATTAATTGATCAAATAAGTGAAGATGATACAGTAGAGTTTGAACTAACAGAAGGAAAACGAGGAATGAATGCAATAAACGTTAAAGTCGTTTAATACACAATCCCTTATAAATCGATAAAAAAAAGGCTTGTCTCACGACAAGCCTTTTTTGTTTGGAGAAAAGAGAAATATTTAAAGAATTGAAACGGTCCTAATAAAAATGGACGGCTGAACATTTCCATTAAAAACAGTTTTTCTTAAAATTGGAGTAAATGAAAGACTAGAAATAGAAATACTTAACGAAAAGACGTATTTTTGTATAGATATAGCGAAAGAATTTAAATTTAAGTAGGACGGATAGAGTTCTTCTTCAATAAATTATAATTCTTAATTAAAGCAAAGTACATTTAATAACAGCCTTATTATGAAAAAAACAAAAAACATCTTGTTACTCCTAATTGTTCTTTTATCCTATAAGACTGTAATTTCTCAAGAAGATTCTACCCTAACTATGTCGTATTATGAGAATAAGAATTTAAAAGAAATTGGGGCTACAGTAAATGGAGAAAAGGAAGGAGAATGGACTTTTTATTATGAAAATGGAGAAATAAAAAGTAAAGGAAACTACGCCAATGGCAAGAAAGTGGGAACTTGGGAAAGCTATAGAAAAGGATTAATTTTAAGAGCACAAACCACCTACAAAACCGACTCTACCTATTGCACTTCAAAATTTTACGATAAAAACGGTATCCTAACAACTCTAATAAATTTTAGTGATAGCCGAACAAAAAATGGTGAGGCCAAACAATTTTATAAAAATGGGCAAGTAAAAGAAGTTGGGAACTATGTAGATGATTACAAAGAAGGTATTTGGCTGTATTATTATGAAAATGGACAGTTACAAAAATCCATTATAAATAAGAACAGAAAGATAGAAGGTGAATTCAAATCTTATCATGAAAATGGAAAATTACATGAAGTTGGAAACTACAAAAATAGTTTAAAACAGGGTGTTTTTAAAACTTATTACTCCACTGGAACTTTAGAATCAATTGGTAAGTATAATAACTATTCGAAAACTGGAGATTGGATATATTACAAGGAAGATGGAACAGTAGCATACGAAATAAATTATTCAGCTATAGAGAAACCTGACTATGAAATTATTGACACTTCTCCTTCTACAAAATAATTGTTTAATACCCATCTATAAACAAGTTAGCAAACAATGAGTTTAATTATAAAATAATTAGCTTAGCATGGGAATAAAAAAAGTATTAAAAAATGAGAAGAAATAGCCTTATGAAATTAAAACTCATACTAATTATAGTTACTTACTTTTCTATCTCACAGAATATTTATAGTCAGTCCAAAACTTATTTTGACAAAGATTGGAAAACAACAACTAAAGACAAAGCAGAATTTTATAGGGTTCTTGATAAAAAAAACGACTCTCTTTTTCACATCAAAGATTTCTATATCAATGGCAATTTACAAATGGAAGGGTATTTTTCTGATTTAGAAAATGAAACCTTAGAAAATAAGGTAGTTTGGTATACTGAAGAGGGAAAAATAACCCACTCGGCCAATTATAAAAATGGGGTACTAAATGGAGAAAGTATAATTTACCTGAAGAATGGAGAAATAGATTATACTACCGAATACAGAAACGGAAAAGTATATGAAGGTGTGTATGCTGGCGGATCGTATAAGCAATATTACAAGGAGGGGAACTTAATAAAACAAGTAGAATTTGAAGCTCCAAATGATTTTCGTAGTCTCGAAACACGCGTATTTGGTATGGAAAAGGATACGGTATATTGGATGAATAATAAAAACACCAAAGTACTAGGTATAGGTATTTATCCTAGCTCGAGCTCCAAAATTATAGATGGATTAGATATTGAGAATAATTTTTTAATTGCTGTTCACACCTACTACAAAAACGGAAAAAGAGAAGGAATTCAATCTGTTTTTTATGAAGGGGAACTGTTAGCAGAACAAACCTTTGTTAATGATGTAGTCGTTTTAGAAAGATCCATAAACCCATTAAACGGAAACACTGTAGAAATTAATTTTAAAGAGGGAGAACCAAACACGGGTCATCTTTTTCAATTCAATCAGTTTTATGAGTATTACAATGAATTTATATACGAAGACGGAATAGTACTCATTAAAAACCATTACGAATGGGTGGATGGCAAACTAAAACTAAATGCCGAAAAATCTTATAAAAAATAAAAAATTAGCACAAAATCTGTTTTATTTATTAGAATAATCAACTCAATAAATCTACTGGTTACTTCCCTCCATTTATCTATAAAATACTTTGTATAGAAACCCCAATAAAGAATGAACAAACAACTAGATTACGACATAAAACATATTGAAACTCTTCTGGAAGCAATAAAACTTCAAGGGATTAATTATTTAAAAGAAATAAACAACAGAGCTACTTCAAAAAAGACTTTGGAACACAAAATATCGCACTTAAACGAAGTTGGATTAGGTGGGTTGGAAACACTTCAATTATTCAATGAGAAATTCGAAAATTTAATTGTGAGTACTACAGGCCCAAGATATTTGGGTTATGTAATTGGAGGTACAACTCCAGCTTCTATTGTGGGCGATTGGCTTGCTACCATCTACGATCAAAACCCACAAACCAATAATGCACAAGGGGACATTTCCATGCTTATTGAAAAGGAAACTATTGGATTACTCTTAAACTTATTTAATCTTCCCAATCTGTTTGTTGGTGGTTTTGTAACTGGTGCAACTATGTCCAATTTTACTTGTTTGGGTGTGGCAAGGCAATGGTTTGGAAAAGAAAAAGGATTAGATTTTGCAAAAGATGGAGTTTCTGCGAGCATAAAAATTCTCTCTGCAGTACCCCATTCTTCTTCCCTAAAAACATTGTCAATGTTGGGAATTGGGAGTAATAACTACGAAAAAATTGAGATTGAAAAAGGCAATAGAGAATCCATTTGTATGGACGATTTAAAGTTAAAAATAAAACGAATGAATGGAGAGCCTTTTATTCTTATTTCAAGTGCAGGAACGGTAAACTCAGCTGATTTTGATGATTTTAAAATCATCTCAGAATTAAAAGAAAAACATAATTTCTGGTGGCATATTGATGGAGCTTTTGGTGCTTTTGCGGCATGTTCGCCTAGTCATAAATACTTGTTGGAGAAATGGGAGAATGCAGATAGTATCACAATTGATTGTCACAAATGGTTGAATGTGCCTTATGACAGTGCTATTTTCTTAATAAAGGAAGAATATAAAGTGTTACAAATGGAAACATTCCAAAACTCTAATGCTCCTTATTTAGGAAATCCTGAAGAAGATTTTAATTATTTGAATTTTTTACCCGAAAACTCCAGACGATTAAGAGCATTACCAGCTTGGTTTTCATTAACAGCTTACGGTAAAAAAGGCTACCAATATATTGTAGAAAACTCGATAACAATGGCTAGGACATTGGGTGATTTTATTGAACAAAATGAAAAATTTGAATTACTTGCACCTGTCAGATTAAACACGGTCTGTTTTACACTAAAAGGTGAAAAAGAAAGTAATAAAATACTTGGCTTCTTAAGTAACCTGAACAATTCGGAAAAAGTATACATGACTCCCACTTTTTATAAAAACCAGCAAGCAATAAGAGCATCTTTTGTAAATTGGCGTACAAACTTAACAGATATTGAAATTATTATTGACGAATTGAAAAAAGCCTATTTGTCTAATTAATTGTCAATAGTAAACATTTTTTTAAACAAAAAAGGAGCACTAATTGAGTTATCTTACCCCTATTTTTGCATGGTGATGAATTGGGAAATTACAGGAATTAGCTATAAAACACAATTCATTGGCTTTGGTGTGTAGCTCTTTGGCTAGTTCCAAATTGCGTTCGTTTTTAATGGTAACAACCGGATTCAAATCAACACGTGAAAATCGTCCTTTTCCCGTTCCTTCTACTTCTAATTTCCCTTCAGAATTATCGGAATAAGCAAGTACCTCAATGTTATGCTGTGAGCACACATATAAATACGACATCATGTGGCATGAGGTTAAGGCCGACAGCAGCAAATCTTCAGGATTATGCAAGTCCGCATCTCCTTTAAAAGCTTTGGCCGCAGATAACTCCAAAATTTGCTTCCCTTCTATTTCTATTTTGTGCCTTCTGCTCAGCCTAGTTGTTCCTTGTGTATTGTTATCAAGGTTTGATTTCCAGTTGAGTTCTGATTTAAAAATATGTTGTGAAGACATTGTTCGATTTTGATGTTCAAGTTAAAGGTACAAACTATAGAAACAAGTAAAAATATATATTAAATTTGGTGTAAGAATATTAAACCGAAAAGTGCCGGCTTCTTAGTAAAATAATGATTGAAATATGAAAGTAATAATAACAGGTACAACAGGTATGGTGGGTAAAGGTGTTCTCTTGGAATGTATGGATGATGCTAGAATCACAGAGATTTTAATCATTAATCGCAGTCCATTAAATATGGATCATCCAAAAATTAAAGAAATTATCCATTCTGATTTTAGCGATTTTTCTCCCCTCAAAAAAGAACTTGCCAATTATGATGGGTGTTTCCATTGTATGGGTGTTTCTTCTGCAGGAATGAATGAAAAAAAATATACGGAATTAACCTATGATATTTCTTTTGCTCTGGCAAGCGTCTTACACGAATTAAACCCAAAGATGGTATTTAATTATGTTTCGGGCATAGGAACGGATAGCTCAGAAAAGGGTAAAATAATGTGGGCACGTGTGAAAGGAAAAACAGAGAACATGATTCTTACTATGGGATTTAAAGATGGATATATGTTTAGACCTGGAGCAATTTTACCTGAAAGAGGAATTAAATCAAAAACAAAACTCTACAATGCGTTATATGTTCTATTAAAACCTTTCTTTTTCTTAATGAAAAGAATGAAATCTGTGACTACAACAACCAATATGGGACAAGCAATGATTAATTTACTTTTCCATCCTCAAGCAAATAAACACCTTGAAGGAGCTGAAATTAATAGATTAGCTGGTTTAAAATAAACCTACAGCTTCCTCTCTAACTTTCATTACTAATTGTTTAATTTTTGCAAGGGTAAAATATTATTTTAATCTCAAAATGATTAAATTTGGCTTAGTTACTGAGCCCAAAGAATATCCCGAGAGAATGCTAAAGAAAATTATTAGTTACCTATACCCTATTACAAAGAAAATAGAGTCACAACACAATGGAATACTAGAACTTACGGTTCTTAACGGCAGAAAATTACTCGACACAAAAAACGTCAATTATTCTTACGGTTCTTTGCAAAGGGTATTGAATTTCTCATTGGATCAATTGGATTTAAAATCTACCAAAAACTCTTTAATCCTTGGATTAGGCGGAGGCTCTGTGGTACATACCTTGAGGGATGAGAGAAAATTTGAAGGCGAAATCACTGCCGTAGAAATTGACCCCGTAATTATTGATATTGCATCCAATGAATTTGATGTAAGTGCAAATAATCAGACTCACATTGTATGTGATGATGCCTGGAATTTTGTGAAAAACGACACAACCAAATACGACCTAATTATTGTGGATTTATTCATAGACAATAAAATCCCTGAGAAATTTCTTGCTATTAACTTCTGGAAAAACATTTTGGACTTGCTTAACGAAGGAGGTGATGTTATATTTAATACCTTATGTAATCCAAAAACAGATTTAACTTTTCTAAAAGAAAAACTAGAACGTAGGAACTTCCTCTACGAAGTACACCGATATGTAGAAAAATCGAACAAAGTACTTATAGCGCATGCTAAACGTAGTGCTTAAATTCATGTGTCTTGTATATTACTTTTAAAGTATAAATACTAGCTAGTTACAACACATTTTTTTTTAGTATCTTGTAGATATCAATCAATGGCAATCTAATATTATTATGAGATATTCAATACTTTTATTTCTGTTAATTATTTCTTGTCAATTAAAAAATGAGAACCAAATGGAGTTGAAAAACGAAAAAATGAGCAACTATTCTTTTTTAAAAGAAATGTACGAAGACCAATATTTCCCAAATGAATTAGTAGATAAAGGGAAAAGTATTCTACTTAATTTTTGTTTGAAAATTGAACAAGAAAACCCTAAAAATTTAGAAGAACTATATATTCTTAGCCATAAAGCAACTGATGAATTTAATGAATTACAGGAAGAATTTTATGAGAAAGATAGTGAGATAGAGACTGCAGCAAGAGAATGCATTGCAATGGATTTTGAGTTTATTTCAAATTCTTACGGTTTTGATGCAGATACGGAAGAATTAATTGCTACAAGAGATTGGTAAATCTTGAATAGCCAAAACTTTTTGTATCTTTAAATTACTACGTTTCTTTCATTAAACGTAAGCATTGATTATGAAAAAAGTAATACTCCAGCTCATTTTATTAGCCCTTAGTTTTAATCTAAATTCGCAAGAATTGATAGAGATAAATTGTGACTCTGTGAGTGGTAATTTCAAGCACCTTCACGGGTTTCTTCATGGCGAAGTAAACTTACAAAGCAAGCCCAAAGGAATTCAATTAATACAAGATGCAAATTTCAAATTTTGGCGAAATAGCAACTCTTTTGATAATCAAGTATTGGCCGATAGTCTTGGATTCAAAACAACTCTTGTAATTAGCGATCTTTATGCGGACGACCAAGGTGGTTATTCTAACGCTCAGCCTTGGACAAATTTCCCTCAGTACGAATCCTTTTTATCTACCTTATTTTTATCGGCTATAGGAAATAACATTGCACCTACATTTTGGGATGTATGGAACGAACCCCAAAGTACCGAATTTTGGACAGGTAATTTTTCTCAATTGATACAAACCTATGTTTCTACAAGTAAAGTGAGAGATAGCGTGGACTCTACAATGCAACTTGTAGGGCCAAGTATTGTTTCTTATGACGAACAATTTATTACCTACTTTCTAGATTCATTGTTTGCAGAGGGCATCACGTTAGATGCTGTTTCTTGGCATGAATTTGGACTACCAGACTCGCTTTCTCTTCATGTATCTCAATTCAAAAAATTACTACAGAATAATCCACAGTGGGGTAATCCAGAGATTCACATAAACGAATACTCTGCAAGGCAAACGAATCAAATTCCTGCTTGGAAAGTTGGCTGGTTCTATCACCTAGAAAAATCTAAAGTAGATTGGGCAAACAATGCTTGCTGGGATGATATGAACGATAGTATTAACCAATGGAACAACTGTATTTGGGGTATGAATGGAGTACTTTCCTATGATGAAGAAACGCCACTTCCTATATATTGGGCGCACAAAGCTTATGGAAATATGCAAGGGAATAAAGTCCTTAGCACAGGTTCTGATGTCAAAACTGTTGCTTTGGCTAGCATAGATAATCAGTCGATAAAAATATTGACAGGAAGATATTACGCTATAAAATCTGGGCAATTTCTTTCTGTTCTAGATTCCAATAAAGCAATTCAAAATGTGACTTTAAAAATAATAAATCATCCATTTGTTACGAACTCTGTGCAATCTATTTCTATAGAGAGAATCCCAAAAGGAGATACCGTTTTTATGCACTCTCCTTTCACAAATCCTATTCCTGTTTTCAATGGTAATCTAACCATTACTTCTGATACAATTTCTATTGATTTACCCCAATACAAAGACGGAGACAGTTATTATATTACATTAAATGCCGCACTACTTTCTGGCAACAAGCAAATAGAACCTAGCATTAGTCAATTATCAGTATTTCCAAATCCTGTAACTGATATACTGAAAATAGATTATCCTTACTCTTCTAACTGGACTGCCCAACTTTACTCACTTAGTGGAAAAAAAATAATGGAGATAAAAGACTCTGGAGAACAAATAAATTTGGAGGAAATTACCAAAGGAATATATTTTTTATCTATGCAAGACAAAGACAAACGAAGGTATACGTTAAAAATCATTAAACTATAAGAATATAATATTTTAAATGACCACAATGGGAATACTTGATATTTTTAAGAAAAAGGTGAAATTTATTGATGATGTTTTTGGTTCATTAGACTATACGACATTCAAAGACTCTTCCAAAAACTTTTACTCAGGTATGGTCCAATTTCAAGAGAACTTAATTGGAATTAATCTTGATGCAGATGAAAATGGTCCCACCTTAGCACAAAAAGATTTCTTCTTAATGTTGAGTGCTAACTATAATGAAATCAAAGAAAATATTATTCTACCATTCTTAAAACAGGAATTAGAAGATTCTATAGAAAAATCAGTACTTAACAACTTTGATAATGAATTTAAACTTGATGGAATCTCAATTGGTTGTTTCAAAAAATCAAATAGCGAATGGTCCATTACTTATGACTCAAAATTAATGAGACACTACGTTTCTATCGATTTTGAAGGAATTAATCCTAAATACATATCAATTGACGGTTAACATAAAAGATATATAATACTCCTGTTTTCTACCCTAATACCTTCTCACGGTTTCGCACACAATTGTATTGGTATCGCCATTGTCGGTTATTACTATTTCTTTAGAATCGCATTCCAATCCTTCTACCTCTCCTCTTGTAATTAATAATTGAAACTCTCCATTATTATCGTAGGTTGAGCACTCACAATAATTTGATTTTTGACAACTAATTATACTCAATAAGAGAATATATGAAAAGGAATATTTTAATAATTTCATAAATAGGTTTTGATAAATTCCGTACAAAGATTTATGGGTTACAATTTATCTTTACGCATTAATTACTCTCTTAGTTTCATATATAGCCTTGCTTTTGAAAAAAGATAAGAAATAATCACCTTTCTGTTTATTTTTTGATGCATAAGATTATTATAATTTTGTAAATTCAACCTCTCAATAAGTTGCACCAAAACAAACAGACTATGAACGATATTATTTGCCCAAATTGTAAGAAAGCTTTTAAAGTAGATGAGGCAGGATTTGCCGATATACTAAAACAAGTTCGTGACCATCAGTTTGAAGAAGAACTAAATAACAGACTTTCGTTGGCCGAAAAAGAAAAGCAAAACGCTATAAAATTAGCAGAGGCAAATGTAAGAAACTCGTACCAAGAGCAACTGGCTAAGAAAGACAACCAATTGTACGTATTGAAAGTGAAAAGCGACAATGAGTTGGCAGAAAAATTGGCCAAGAAAGAGAGTGAGATTGCAGAAATGAGATCTAAAATAAACAGTGCCGAGGTTGAGAAAAAATTATCGGTTTCTGAAGCCATCAAAACAGTAGAAAAAGAGCGAGATGAGCTTGCTAATGCTTTGAAAAACAAAGAAATTGAAAAGCAATTATTTGAGAAATCATTGAACGAAAAATTCCTTATTGAATTAAAAACTAAGGATGATATTATAAAACTGAAAGACGAAGAAATAGTGTTGAGAAAAGACATGAAACTAAAACTTTCTACAAAAATGATTGGTGAAACCTTAGAGAATCATTGCGAAGCAGAATTTAATAAATTGAGATCTACTGCTTTTCAAAATGCTTATTTCGAAAAGGATAACGACTCTAGAGGAGGAAATAAAGGAGATTTCATTTACAGAGAAACTGATGAAGCAGGAAACGAGATTATCTCTATCATGTTCGAAATGAAAAATGAAAATGACGAAACTGCTACCAAGAAAAAAAACGAAGATTTCTTTGCTAAACTAGACAAAGATAGAAACGAAAAGAAGTGCGAATATGCAGTGCTTGTTTCATTATTGGAAGCAGATAACGAATTATATAACACAGGAATTGTTGATGTATCGTACAGACACAAAAAAATGTATGTAGTACGTCCTCAGTTTTTTATTCCCATCATTACGCTATTGAGAAATGCTGCAATGAACTCTATGGAATACAAAGCAGAATTGAATATGATGAGAAACCAAAATGTAGATATCACTAATTTTGAAGAAAAGATAAATACATTTAAAGAAGGTTTTGCTAAAAACTATGATTTGGCTAGTCGTAAATTTAAAACTGCGATAGACGAAATAGATAAAACAATTTCTCATCTGCAAAAAACAAAAGATGCTTTATTATCTTCTGAAAACAACTTGAGGTTAGCCAATAACAAAGCTGATGATTTGACGATTAAAAAATTGACTTACGGAAACCCAACTATGAAAGCTCGTTTTGACGGACTAAACAAAGGGGAGTAAAATCTATTCTACTAAAAAAAATAAACCCTCTGCCCTATTTAGGCTTTTGATGGATTATTGACTCTGATATATCGTAACCTAGCAAACATAATTTGCAGCAATAATTAAATTCTGCGAAGTGAAGTCTGTACAAAAGTTTGTACTTTTGAAAAAAAATTAATAAAACTAAAGCCAAAATAACACCCAATATGGAAAAGCCAACTTACACTAAGATTTATAGAATTATGCACTGGTTAATTGCTATTTCTTTCATTTTGTTGTTGTTCACAATCTTCTTGAGGTTGACATGGCTAAACAAATTTAATGTTGCTGATATTATAAAAGAATATTTGGGAGATAAGGATCAAACTTTGACTCAAGAACAGCTAATAAAATTGGCTAAAAAGATAAGACAACCTATGTGGGACTGGCACATTTACTTGGGTTATTTCCTTACTGGTTTATTTGTAATTCGTTTTGCACTGCCTTTCTTTGGCGAAATGAAAGTTCAAAATCCTTTAGAAAAAGGACTTACTACCAAAGACAAAGTAAAAAAATGGACGTATATCATTTTCTATATCTGCACTATTATTACCCTTATTACAGGACTTATTATTGTTCTAGGGCCAAAAGAATATAAGAAGTTTATGGAGTCTATTCACGTTCTAGCTATCTATTATTTAGTTCCTTTTATGGTAATTCACTTAGCAGGAGTTCTGCTAGCAGAGTTTACAAAAGACAAAGGAATTGTATCTAGAATTGTAAGTGGAAAGAAAAAAGAAGGCGAAGAATAAGCCTATCTTTCATTTATACCAAAAGATAAAAGCTAAGACAAAAAGTCTACAAAAAAGAAAAGGGAAATTTAATTAGTTTAAATTTCCCTTTTTCTTTGCTGTATATTAAACAATGAACTACTTGCTAATAATTAGCTTTTTCACCCCAGCACCAAACTTATTTTCTACACTTATAAAGTAAGTTCCATTACTTAAACTTGATACATCAAACTCGTAATTTCTTAGTTGTTCTTTTGAATCAAAATAATAAGTTTTTACTCCCTCCCCTTGTATGTTGTAAATTAAAACTTTTGTGTCATCCACATTGCTTTCAATGTTTATTCTAAACTGATCTTGAGTTGGATTAGGATAAGTAGTGAAATCGTAATTAATTACATTATCAATGACACTTGTAAGCCTAGGGCTATACAATAAGGGTGTATTACTAAAACTAATTACATGTCCATCTACTTCGTAGGCAGGATTGTAGGTGTCGTTACAATCTGCACAAGTATTTCCACTCACACATCCAGGATTATTTGGATGACATAAATCTGTATAAGTAGGATCAAATTGGTAATGTAAATCTATACTAGAAGAAATATAAGCTGATAAACTCCATTCACTTGGAGGTGCTATTGCACCTGGGCACCATCCTGCTCTAGAGTATGTCCAAGTTCCTTGTTGTCCTGTACAGTTATCTGGATTTGGATTACAGTTATTCCATAAGTTTTGAGTAAAAGTGCTTGTCCCATTTACAAATACAAAGTTATCTGCATTGTAAAATTCTGCCGCATTCTGAGAATTATTACTTCCCCATCCGTGTCCTGTATTAGAAATCACAAGTTTTGCATCTTGTACATTCGAAGGAAAAGAATAAGAAACAGTATCTACCGGTTGCAAATTAGAAGGATTACCAAAATCAAATCTTTCGTCCCAAATTTCATCTACCATAGAGTATTTGTAAGCTGGAGTTCCTGCTTGGTAATCAAAATCCAAACTTACTTGCCATCCCCCAGTTCCCCAAGTATCAATAAAAATTCTGAATTCAAATTCTCCTTGTAGTAAAGAAGCATAATTAGATAAATCTATGTCGTGGTTACAAGCTACTCCGTAAGGAGTGATATAACGGATAATTTGAATCCAGTTTCCATCTGGTCCTTTTATATCAATATAAGCTAATCTATCCCAATCGTCACAAGCATTTGCTATACTAGGACATGCAAACGTTAAATTAGCATCAATTTTATCATAAGCACCAACAAATTGAGGCAAAGAATAAGTTCCATAAAACCACCTACTGTTTGTTCCACCAAAAATAATATCTACAGAAGAAACCGTAGATACATTTTGAGTTACAATGCTATTACTAACTGTTATATTTCTAGTGATTGTAGAATCATTTCCATTAGAACCATGGGCAGTCATTTTAACTAAATGAGTACCAAATGAAGAAGGTGTCCATAAATAATAAAAATAACCATTTCCTTGTCCAGCTTTGTATGTTTGTCCTCCTACTTCTACTGTAATAGAATCAATATTCAAGAAATCAGGTTGACCAATAGAAGCATTCATGTAAATTGGGTAAGCTTCAAGAGAGCTCATTTCTAATGGATAATCTTCGGTTAATCTTGTTGTGATTGAAGGGTTATAAAGTGATAAATCTATTACTTCAAATGATTGATTTCTAGAAGCTGGATAAAAAGAAACGTTTCCAGCTTGATCAGCTTTTACTACTACAGTTCCTGCTGTACCTGTTAAGGTTACAGTGTTTCCAATCATTGTTGCTGGTCCCGATACGATAGAATAAGTAAGTGCTAAACCAGAAGTGGATGTTCCTGCCACTGTAAAAGGTGCATCTGCTGTACTTTTGTTTGGTATTGCCAAGGATATAGCTTGATTAGCTTGTCCTGTAGCAGCTGTTGTACTTTCATAAATATATAGGTCGCAAGTATGAATATTGTTATTACTTGCCAAACTAGATGTGTACACAATCTTTACATACCTAGCTGATATTGCGCCAAAGAAAATATTTTTTCTTGTTGCATCTGCTGTGCTTGTCCAAGGCATGTTCCCTGCAGATTCAGCAGTTCCCCAGTTTATTCCATCTGTACTTAAATAAACCTCATACCCTCCAGGTTTATTACTCGCATCTGGACGAGGTAAAAAACTAAACCCATTTACATCATAACTCTGACCTAAATCTATTTCAACAAATGCTGGAAATGGATTATTTGCACCTAATGCCCAAAAAGTTACGGTATCAGTATCAAAAGCTCTTGAGATTACATTGATGTTGTTATTTGTACTAAAAGATTGGATGGTATATCCACTCTGTGCAATGGGTGTACCTTGACTCATCATATTGAAACAAGTCAATAAAAAGACAAAGGAAAGTGTTAATTGGAGTTTTTTCATAATCAGCTTATTTGTTTACTAAATTTTTGATTTAAATTTATTCTTAACAAACATATTAATTATTTAACATTTTATTAAGTAAAAATTACATTAATACTCATTATACTGCATAAATAAACCAAATAAATAGTTATTGACTAGAAAGATAAAAATCTAATAGTTCCTAAATTATTTAAAATTCTATACATTTGAAGGAACCTTATTAGAAAAAACAGAACCCAATGACAGCTTCATTAAAACAAAAAATAATAGAGGTATGCAATACCAAAATTGAGCAAAAAGGAACAAATGTTGGTTTATCTTTCTATGCTTTTTTTGCCAACAAAAACGATAATCCAGAATTATTGATGGAAGCCGCTACTTGGTGGATTAAAACACACGAATTGGATCATTTTGAAAAAGCTGTAAAGATTAAACAAATGGCAGAAAACGAAAACTAAACCACTCCAGTTTAATAAAGCATAAAGTAAACCAATAGATTTGAATAAATTAGAACAATACATTACTCTCAATGACAATAGAAAATTAGGTTTTTCTGAGTATGGAAATACAACCGGATCACCTATTGTTTATTGCCACGGTTCTCAAAGTTCTAGGTTAGAAATGCATTACGACCTAGATTTTGCTCTGCAGCATAACTTGCGAATTATTACAATAGATAGACCTGGACACGGACTTTCTAGTTTTAATCCTACAGGTACAATTCTTGGTTTTGCGCAAGATGTAAAACAATTGATGAACCATTTAAAAATTGAAGAATTTTCTGTGGTAGGAATGTCTGCTGGATCTCCATTTGCCCTTGGCTTAGCTTATTTATTTCCCAATAATATTCAGCAATTAGCTATTATTAGTGGTTTTGCTCCTTACAATACTTCTAGTAAATCACATTTAACTAAGGAAGTAAAAGTAATGCTGAACTTGGCAAAATCTTTACCTTTCTTATTAAAACTGATGCTTAAGATACAAGCAAAGCAATTGAAAAAAAATCCTAAAAAGGCATTAACAGGTTTTCTTAAAATAATGAGCGAACCGGATCAAGAAGTTTTAAAAAACAAAGCTGTAACGACAATTATAGAAGCAATGTTTCAAGAAGCATTCAGAAACGGTAGCGAAGGTGTTGCTTACGAAATTTCTCAACTCTTAGTTAAAGATTGGAAATTTGAATTAAAAGAGATACAAGTTCCAACTTTCTTTTGGCAAGGAAAGAAAGACAACAATGTACCGTATCAATGGGCAGAGCTTATGCAAAAAGAAATTCCGAACGCTAAGTTAACTCTGTATCCTGAAGAAGGACATTTAATAATATTTAACCATGCCGAAGAGATTTTTACAAATCTTAAATAAACCCAAATCTTTCTTCTTCCCGTACAAACTAGTTGCTAGTAAAGGTAATGTATGATATAATCTAATTAAACTGTATATTTACAGTATTCTGATGGGAATTTCCCCAATTGCAGTTTAGTTTTATCCTCCATGTCAAAATTACCCAAAGAGCATACCTTTCTTGATCTTTCCGATTATGGCAGACCCGTAGCGCGAGTTATTGCAAACGGATTGAAAAACACCTCCTTCACTCCTATCCATGTTACGATAGGATTTATCCTCTCTGGATTAGTAGCTATTTACTGCATATTGCAAGGATATTTTTGGTTGGCTGCCTTCTTCTTAATTTTCAAATCTATTTTAGATGCCGCAGACGGAGAACTAGCCAGAATAAAAAAAAAGCCCTCTTACACAGGTAGATATTTAGATTCCATTGCAGATATCTTATTAAATGGATTATTTTTCCTCTCCATTTGGTACATCACACAAACTTCTATTTGGATTTGTATGTTGGCATTTTTAGGACTTCAATTACAAGGCACACTTTACAACTACTATTACGTAATTCTACGAACAAAATTTAATGGAGACACTACCAGTCGAATTTTTGAAGACGAAACACCTAAAGCGCTATATGGCGAAAAACAAAAACACGTTAATTTCTTATTTGGCTTATACAAATTGCTTTACGGAAGATTTGATAAGGTAATTTATGCCATAGACAGAAATGCCAACCAAGGAGCCGTATTACCAAAATGGTTTATGACAAGTGTTTCTACCTTTGGATTAGGATTTCAACTTTTACTCATTGCAGTTTTTTTGGTGCTTGGATTAAAAGCATATATCCTTCCCTTCTTTTTTGCCTATACGGCAATGATTTTGGTCTTTGTTGGGGTAAGGAAACTAGTATTCAAATAAGTCTATTTTTTATTGTTATCTCAATAATCAGTGAGGATTGTCTTTATTTAACTACTTTTGACAACATATTTTGATAAACAAATAAACAAATGGAAAAAAACATAGAAAAACCATCACCAGAAGCAAAAGCACTTTCACTTTTTTTTATGGCATTAAAGACGGTAAATCCTATTTACAAAGATAAATCTAAGCGCATTAATAGATTGTGGGATCTTGTGAAAAAGAACGAAATGAGTAAGGAAGATTACCAGCAAGAAATAGAAAAAATGATCAACACTTATGGTGGTTATTCTGCTGTTATAGAGCAAACAATAAGATATTACGTAGAAAAAACTGGTGAATGGAAATCTCGTGGAGATGACCAATATGCAGTAGATGCTAATAAAATTGCTGCCGAAATATTGAAAAAATAAATCGAAAGATTAATTTCTAGCTTAATCAAAAAAGGAACAACAAAGTGTTGTTCCTTTTTTTTTGTGGGTAATTGAAAAACTATTAAGCCTTTTTAATTTCTCGTTTTGTTACCAAATGGAATCGCCAGAGTAACATTCCTGCAGAAGCCCCAAGACCAACCAAAAATCCTAGCCATATTCCTTCGGATCCGTAACCGTATTTAATTCCTGCAAAATAACAGATTGGAAAAGCGATAAGCCAATACGCAACAAAAGTGATAAAGGTGGGAATGTTCACATCCTGCATTCCTTTTAATGCTCCCAAAACCACAGCTTGCATACCATCAAATAATTGAAAAAATGCTGCAATAATCATCAACTTAGCGGTAATTGCAATTACCTCTGTATTGTCCAATTTGTTTGCCAAATCATTTGAATCTAAATATATTTTAGGTAGTTGAGTATTGAATATCATAAAGAAAATAGCGAAAATAACATCCATTATCAGAATAAGTAGAAAGATAGAAAAGGCAATTCTTCTTAGTTCTTTAAAATCTTTTAATCCATATTGATTTCCTACTCTAATTGTTGCTACTACTGCCATTCCCATTGCAAACATAAATGTCATGGAAGACAAATTTAACGCAATTTGATTAGCAGCTTGTGGATTCTTTCCCAATGTTCCACTCAACCAAATACCTGCGGTAAATATTCCAAACTCGAAGAACATTTGCAAGGCAGATGGAAATCCAATTGCATTCAATCTGTAGATGGTCGTTTTTAGAATTTTCTCTTTCCATAAATCCTTAAAGTAAACCAAGAATTTTTCTTTTTTTACGATAAAGAAATACATAGCAAATGCCATAATTACTCTAGAGATTAGTGTTCCCCAAGCGGCTCCTACAATTCCCATTTCTGGAAAAATCCATATCCCATAAATCAATAAATAATTAAAAACTACATTTAGAATATTAGCAACAATAGTTGCCCACATAGAGTATTTTGTTTGCGACAAACCATCAGCAAACTGTTTCAGTGCTTGAAAAATAGCTAAAGGAATGAGGGAAAGAGCAACCACATTAAGGTAAGGCATTGCAAGTTCTACCACCTCTTTTGTTTGCTTCATTTCGTACATCAAGGGTCTTATCAAAAAGATAATAATAGTTAGGATAATTCCTAAACCTGTCACTAATAAAAGCCCATTTTTTAGTACGCTTTTTCCTTCTTTAATGTCGTTTGTAGAGTCTGATGCTGCTACTAGCGGAGTAATTCCTGTAGAAAATCCAAGGATGATAGACATCCCCATAAACAATACACTGTTTCCTAAACTAACGGCCGCCAGTTCTGCCGTACCTAGTTTTCCTACCATCACATTATCTACCAAGCCAACTAAAGTGTGCCCAAGTAATCCTAAAATTACTGGCCAAGCTAGGGATAAGTTTCTGTTAAATTCTTTGGTGTATGATTTAAACATTTTTTTTTGAAATTAGCCTCAAAGGTAGGCTATAAATTTCAATTTAGTACCGTTTATTAAAATATGATTTTACAGTTTGGTAATGCTTTATTTATTTTTACTTTCTCTTCAAAAGAAAAATTGTTATTCTTTAATATCAAAGTCTTTAAAGAAGTTAAACCCTTAATTGTACTGGGTAAAGTTGTTAAGTTATTTCCCGATAAAATTAACAGTTCTAGGTTTTCTAGATTGCCTATTGTCTCTGGAATTTCTGAGATTCTATTGTTTGTAAGAATTAAAGATTTCAGGGTCCTCATATTCCCTATTTCTTTGGGTAATTTTATAATTTGATTAAACTCTAAATTTAGTTCTACTAATTGTTTAAAATTGAACCACTCCCCTTTCAATTCATTCAGTTGATTGAATCCTAAATTAAGTCTTTTTAGTTTTTTTAATTTACTAATATTATCAGGTAAAAAACACAATTGATTATGCTGAAGCTCCATGGTTACAAGCCTTTTGCAACCTGCCAATGATTCATCTAGCATTTCTAAGTTATTCATGGTAACATATAAAAACTTAAGTTTTTTTAATTTACCCAATGATTTTGGTAATCTTCTTAAGTTATTCTTAGATATTTCTAGTTTTTTTAATCTTTTTAGAGTTTTTATACTCTCTGGAATGTATTTTAATCCATTTCCGTAATAATTTAGAATTTCTAACCGTGTGAAATATTCTAATTTTGGATCCCATTTTTCAAAATGGTTATTCATCAAATTAAGGAAAGTAAGGTGTTTTAAATATTGAATAGAATCTTCTAAATAGAACAATTGTTGGTCTCTTAGATTGAGCTGTGTTACAGGAATCCTAGAAATACTAGCTTTGCTAATAGAAGTAAATACTTTTTTGTTTGATTTAGCAAACTGAGTATAACTAACAGTGTTAGAAAGAATTGTCAATAAAATTATTACTTTTTTCATATTATTTAAAACTATAAAAATCGAGGAGCCACAATGGCCCCTCGATTCTAGGATTAGAAATTTACTATTACTTTATCAATTGGATAATTTTTGAAATTGATTTTCCATCAATCGTCATTGTTACCACTATCGGTTGAGACTCTTGAACTAGGTTTGATACATCAAATCTGAAGTTTTGTTTTCCTCCTGATACTTGAGATTGCATTAAGTTTCCTAATTTTTTTCCGCTCATGTCATACGCATCTATCGTTACTTCTTCTCCTCCTACAAACTCTGCCGAAAGGTTGAAAATACCTGTAGTTGGGTTAGGGAATATCGATAAACTTTCAAATTTATTTTCATCCAGACCTACTGTTGTGATTACTTGAATGTAGTCTACTTTAGTTTCTGTAGTTCCTGCTCCTGCTTCGTTATATGCAGTTAAAGTAACTGTGTATAAACCTGGAGTTGCGTAAGTAACTTTAGGCGAAACTGCGTTAGATGTTGCTGGATTTCCTCCTGCAAATGTCCATCTCAAGCTATCTGGTGAGTTTGTACTAAAATCTGTAAATTCTACTGTATCTACTGTTCCTACATACACTCTATTTGCAGCAAACTGTACTACTGGTCTTGGGTTTATTACTCTAATGTACTGAGTACGTTTTGCAGTATCTGTCCCTAAGAAGTTAGCTACACTTAACTCTACTGCATAAGTTCCTATACCATTGTAAGTAACAGTATCTATAGATTTTGTAGATATTGCTGGTACACCTCCATTAAATACCCAGTTTCTTGTAGTTGGGTTGTTCAAACTTGTATCTGTAAATACAACTTTATCACCTACTATTACAACTGTAGTATCCGATTTGAATCCTGCTACTGGCGCTTGAGCTCCTAAGTATTCATCTCTAGAGAAAACCAATGTGCTTGATTTGTTTAATGTTACATTGCTAAAGGTAGCATCCATTTGTGCAGTATTACTTCCACTTGGGTGTTGTACTGATACGAATCCAAATCTAAAATCTGGAGAGAAAGTTAATCCTGTAGGCTCTGATCCATTAGGGAAAGAAGCAAATAATTCTACTTTAGGAACAGCTTGTGTGTGATCTGGTCTTACTAACCAAATGTAGTTGTTTCCTCCATCTTGCAATACCCATAAGTTTCCTTGGTCATCAAAAGTAAGGTTGTCGTTTCCACTTCCCCATGGTTCAGTATACAATCCACTTTCTGTGTTTAAGTTGTAACTCATTCCTCCTACAAAGGTTTGGAATCCTGCTACTACAGAATCGTTATCAATAAAGCTATACACTCTACTTTTCCCTTTTGCTGCAAAATAAATTTTTCCATCTATTGGATTTACTTCAATATCTTCTACTCCATTAAAGTTGGTTGCTCCCAAAGATATAGCTAGTGATTTTGTGTTGTTTTTATCTGCTTGTGTAGTTGTAGGAACTAATATCCATTCTCCTGTTGTTACTGTTGGCTCGTTTCCTACCAATGGTCCATCTAGTTTCAAGCAATATAATTTCCCTTGACTAAGGTCCATTTTATTGTCTGCCACAAATTTGAATACTGCACTAGAGTTTCCATCTTCTCCTGTGTAAAGTGTAATAGAATCATTTAAAACCAATGCGTTTTCGTGGTTTATTCTTCCACATCCCCATAGTTTTTCTTGTTTTCCGTTTCCGTATTCTTTTACTTTTGCAGTAATTGGATCTATTTCTACCAACCATCCTATGTCTTGATATCCATCTCCGTTTGCATCTCCAGAATTAGTATTTTCTTCTGCAGTAATGATTGTTCCCCAAGGTGTAATTCCTCCAGAACAGTTTCTTATTGTAGATACTAAATCTGTATTGTATAAATCTACGGCTTGAGATGAATCTACACTCCATAATTTTGAACTGTCGCTATAACTAATGTCCAACATAGAAACTCCACCTGGTGAATTTTCGTGGTTGATAGATAAGTGACCTATTTTACTACTTCCATTCAATCCAATGTATCCTGTAAAGTCATTGTTTCCTGGCATGTTTCCTGTTCCTATAGAATAAGGTTCTCCTTGTTGCATTAATAACTGAAACCTGTGAGAAGAAGTAGGTATCAATAAATTAGAAGTTTGTGCAGTTGGTGCTATTGAAGTAAAACAAGCAATATGTCCTCCGTTTCCTCCAGAACATCCCATTGCTGGTGCATTTACAACTGGTGCATCATTCAAATACATGTCAAATCCTAAGTCCGAACTAGAAGAATCTCTGTTGTGTATCTCTACAGCTATTTGGTTTCTTCCGTGAATGAATTGAGATTTTTTAAGAATACTTGTGTAATACACAGATTCATTACTTCCACTTACAATAGTATTTGCATTAGTAAGGTAATTAACTGTTCCCGCATCCAAATTGTCTCTTCTTACTTCTACTCCATTTAAGTATACAATTGCTCCGTCATCTCTTAATAATCCTAATTCTACTGAATCTGGAAAAGAATTTGTATCAATCATAATGTCTCTTCTGAAATAGGTTGTGATAATTTTATCGTTAATATCAGATCCATAAGAAATAACAGTACTCTCATTATTTCCATATCCTAATGGCCCTTGTCCTTGCTCCCAGTTATTGTCATCATACAAAGTATCTTTCCAAGAAACTGCATCCAAACTTGTACCTAAATCAAAATAATGCCAAGCTGTGTTTTTAGATAAAGGATAAGTTGTAGCTTCTAGAGGATGTAATTCAAATCCTACTTCCATATCAAACGATAAATCTGAACTTGTAGCAGACCTTTGGTGAATTTCTACTGCAATTACGTTTAATCCATTTCTCAATAAATTATCTGTTTTTGTTACAAAATAAGTAGACTCATCTGCTCCACTAATTTGCGACAATGCCAAAGTAGAAGCCGTTACAGCTCCTGCAGGCATATTCATTCTAAATGCCTCTACACCATTTACATATACAATTGCCCCGTCATCTCTCAATGTTTTGAATACCAATGAATCATACAAAGAAGAATCTGATACGTTAAATGTATTTCTAAAATAAGTTGTGATGTGCTTATTGCTAGATGAAGAACCAAAATCTACTGTAGTAGCTGGGCTATCTCCATATCCTAACACTCCGTTTCCAAAAGCCCAAGAGTTATCTGCGTAAGCTGCATCTTTCCAAGAGGTTGCACTTAAGTCTGTACCATCATCCTTGTATTTCCAAGCTGAGTTTTTTGCAATTGGGAAATTTCCATTTACATAACTTGATGGAGGAAAATATGTCACAATCAATTTTGCTGCTCTTGCTGGGTTCTTGTCGTAAGTTTGAGCAACTCTTTTTGATGTATTAAAATTATATCCAGGGATTCCTATTGTTTTTGGATCTACCAATCCAATTAAGATAGAGTTTCCATCTGCCCATCCTATTTTATTGATAACAGGTTGTAACACTGAGGCAATATTAGGAGATAATTGATTTGCTCCTGCACTATTTACAGTATTCCAAGGCTCTATTGTATCCCAAATAACTCCAGTAGCTACATAGTTTTTTGTAGATAAATAAGTACTAGAAATAATAGCTGGTGCATCTACCACATCTTCTGCAGTAATGTATAAGTTCACATCATTTGCAGTGTTTACTTCATCTACATAAAATTGAATTTGTGCATTTTGAATTGTTGCTCCAGCAGGAATTGTAACATTTTGATACCTTAATCCTATCAATTGATTTGTTGTTCCATCTGTAGTGAATTCAATATCTGTACTCGTCAAATCCAATCCTCCTGCAGTTAAGTTTTCTTCTGCATCATCCGAAGAGCTTAAGATTGTAAATGTTTTTGTTACAGGTGCAGTAAATTCTACAACCAATACTGGGATTTGACTTGGGTTTGTTGCTCCATCAAAAGAATAAGCCACTCTTACTCCTGTTCCAGATGCAATGAAATTTAGAGCATTTCCAGATTTCCATCCTCCACGGTTTACTATTTTTTGTACCAAAACACTTAAGTCTACAGATTGCTGATCCATTCCTGCATCACCTATCGCAGACCAAGAAGGAATACTAGACCATGTTACTGTGTCTGTTAATGTTGTTCTGTTAGATATATCATTGGTTGTCGTATTAAAAGTAGAAGAACTGTCTGTATCTTCTATTTTGAAAAACACTGTTCCTGCTGCATTGTAATTATCTTCAGCAGTAAATTGTATGTATGCTTTGTTGATTAACGAACCTTGAGGGATTGACAAATTAGAAAAACGTAAACCTAAAAATTGGTCTCCGTCATTTCCATCTTTCATAAATTCAAGGTCTGTGCTTGTCAAATCCATAAGACCTACAGAAGAAGTTGCATTTGCACCTCTTTCCTCTGCATCATCACTGGAAGTGGCAATAGGAACCGAAATTGTTTGCAATTGGCCAAATACCCTTGGGGTCAAGGATAATGCGGCTAAGGCAAATAAAGAAATAATGTTTTTTTTCATTAGTTTGATTTTTGTGGTTTAAGATTTCCTCAAAAATATCTAACTAATGTAACTTGGGTTCTAACTAGAAATTAAGTGTTCTTTAACTCAATATTAAGAATTGGTATCCGAAAGTGAGTTTAAGAATAAGATAATATTTCTTTTCTCTGAATCATCTAGTAATAAGGAGTCTGAAGAGAGAGTTTGATTCTTAACATTAAGCCCAATTCCAGCTCCTCCTCCATGATTATAAAAATCTAAGACAGATTCTAAGGTCGGATATGCGCCATTGTGAAAAAATGGAGCAGAAAATTCTACGTTTCTTACTGTACTCGTTTTGAATGATTTTTCGTAAATCCAAACGTTTTCTCCTGGTAGCCCATTATTAATTCTTCCACTATCGGCATCTATTTTCTTATTGAAACTCATGGGTGTTTCTAATACTCCCAATATTTCACTTTCATTTTTATTGTAATATGGAGGAGCCAATCCTGCATAAGTAGGTGGGAAATGACAAGTTCCGCATGCTGCTTTTCCCATAAATAAATTAAATCCTTCTATTATTCTCTCGTCTATGGTATTAATCTCCTTTCTCATATATTTATCAAACTCACTATCAAACGACTGAAGCGAAAGCACATAAGAAGACAATGCTTTTGAAAACTCAATTCTAGATACATTTTTGGTTTTAAAAACCTCCTTAAACTCCTTTTTGTAATCTTTATCCTTATTTAGTTTTTCTAAAATAGATTCGTAAGCCGTATTAAATTCCTTAGAATTAAAAATTACGTGCTCTACTTGTTGCTCTAGATTAAATGCTCGTAAATCATAAAAATAACGATCCGAATAAACTGAATTTAATAAAGTAGGTGAGTTTCTGGTAACCGTTTGGTCCTTTATATTACTCTCCGATTTTTTAATTCCATCTGTAAATGCTTTGTCCGAAGCGTGACAACTTCCACAGTTCATTACTCCGTTTTCGCTAAGTTGAGAATCATTAAATAATTTCTTCCCCAATTTCCTTAGTTGCTCACTGTCTTCTTTCTTGGTTAATAAAGTAAAGAAATAAGGGTCCAAAAAATCTGCATCATAAGGAGTATTTGCCAATTGATTTACCGAAGAGGTTACATGCTGTGATGAAACATAATATCCATTGAGGCTACTGTACAAGGGATTTAGAAATTCTCTGATGAATTCCAATCTATTGAAATTTTCAAAATTTAATTCTTTATTGGCTAAGTAGTTTTGAGATTCAAGAAACAATTCTTTGGTTTGCTCTGCTCCTTTCATTACTCCAAAATAGCTATCAAAATAAACCGACATTCCTTTTATACTTGCCAATGCTTCCTCTATCACATTGGATGAACCAGGAGTATCAAACCCAGTAATTCCCAAAGTAGAAATTCTTGAAATTTGAAACTTCATAGCTTCAATCAGTTCTTTGTTGGTAACCTGTTTTCCTTTGTTCCCTTTTAATAACTGAACACAACTAGATTCTAATTTCTTTGCAAGAATTGCAATTTGGCTTTTATCAATATCATCTTCATAAATGGATTCATCCAGCACTTGTAGCCCTTCTGGAAACAT
This sequence comes from uncultured Flavobacteriales bacterium, assembly GCA_964021785.1. Taxonomy (GTDB): domain Bacteria; phylum Bacteroidota; class Bacteroidia; order Flavobacteriales_D; family CAJJDF01; genus CAJJDF01. The sequence goes on along the minus strand of CAXIAX010000034.1, from coordinate 405 downwards.
AACCAAAGGAAAATCATTAGCGTGCTCTACATGCAACAAAGGAGCTCCATTTAGGTGTTCTTCAGTAAAACTAGGATAATAATAATCGATCAAAAACTCAATTTCTTTGTATTGCAACCTTGTCTCTGCAATATCTTTCCTCAAGCTCTCAAGAGAATACGTATTGAATTTATAAGCATCTGCAGCTTTGTTTAGCTTTTCTGCTTGAAAAACCAAAATCTGTAAATCGGATAAGAAACGGTCTTCTTTGGTTGTGTTTACAGTATAAACAAAAGAAAGTAGAATAATTATTGTTGTGAAAACAAGCAAACTATTTTTATAAGTCATCTAGATAATTTTCGCAAACTTACAATTTCAATATTACCTCAAAATTAAACTGCCTTTATGGAATTGATAAATTGAAGA
>CAXIAX010000033.1:0-26464 GCA_964021785.1 uncultured Flavobacteriales bacterium | reverse complement strand
AATTTGGAGCAAGACCAATTAAGCGTGTGATTCAGAAAAAGGTAATGAACGAGTTATCAAAAGAGATTTTATCAGGAAAAATAGACTCCGAAGAGCCTATAATTATAGATAATTTTGAAAATGATATCGTATTTAGAAAAGGGTAATCCTTTTCTCTTAATGGAAAAATTTAGAATAAAAAAAGCTGCCCCAAGGGCAGCTTTTTTTTGTGATTTATTTAAGGTTGTATGTTAATTTGGCAATTGTTACAAGCGTTACAAACCAAGCTGTTGAATACGCTTTGCTGAATGTAGTAATTAGCAGGTAAAGGGTTGCTAGAGTTAAATAATTGGCCTCCAGTTTCACTTGTTATTTTTTGATAATTTGCTAAATAGGTAGGGAAGTTTGCGTTACCTAAGAAATTTGCAGAAACAGTTACACTATTATTATTTGCTTCCGTAATACCTTTAATTGTCTCAGAATCATCTAATGCTTGTCCAAAATTAGAATTTATAGGTTCGTCACTGATATAGAAAATAGCTCTACAAGATCCAGGTCTCCAATCAAAATTATTACTTAAGTCTTGAATTGCTATTGCACCTTGTTCATTATTAGCAGGAAGTGGAGTTACTCCTAGCCCTGTTAAATATGTTTTGTGATTAGTTATGAATTTTGTCCCAATCCAGGTTCCGTCTAATCCAAGCCAAGTAACTCTTAGGTCTGAAGGGCAGTCTTGTAATGCTAAGCTTATAGCAGTATCTGCCTGATTGCTAATATCGTTGGCTACAGATGACATTGAACCACTACAGTCTATTAGTATAATTAAATCTACCATTGGGTTAGTGTTAGACCCTCCGCAAGGTAAGTTTATGCATTCTTCTTTTCCGCAACTTGTAAATAACAAAATTGCAATTAGGTAAGTTATTTTTTTTATTGTTTTCATAATATTGAATTTTAATAATAGGGGCAAATAAACTTTGCCCCATAATGGGTTAATTTATTTTATTCAGGACAAATAACTTTCATTTCAGTCCTTCTGTTTATTTGGTGTTTTTCTTTGGAGCAAGAAACACCATTGCTACATTCGTTCAGTAATTTAGTTTCTCCATATCCAACTCCAGTAAGTCTTGTTCTAGCAATTCCTTGTGAAACCAAATAATCAACAGCAGCATCTGCTCTGTTTTGAGAAAGAGTCATGTTGTAACTGTCGCTTCCTCGAGAATCTGTGTGAGAAGAAAGTTCTACACTTAAACTAGGGTTGTCGATCATGAATTCAACTAATCTATTTAGTTCTAATTTTGCATCTGGTCGAATGAAATATTTATCCAAATCATATTCTATGTTTTGAAGTTTCAATGCTTTGCCACAATCAACTTTTTCCATGCATATCTCTAATTTGATAAATAATGTAGTGTTTCTATCAAAGTTCTTTGTGTCAATGGTTTCTACTTGAGAGAAATAATTGTTTTTCTTGCCTGATAAAGTATAAACTTTATTTTTCTTAGCGTGAAGAATGTAAACTCCTTTGTCGTTTGTAACAGAGCTTTTTTGTACTCCTTCTGCTGCGTTAATTAGTTTAACTTTTACGCCAGGAATCCCTTCGGTTGTATTACAAACAACTGCATTGCCCTCTAAAATAAATGAATCGTCTGAATAAATAACTTCTTTTTGAAGAGTCTCTTTTTTCTTAAACTCATCTTTTGTAGTAGAACTTGGGTCTAAATTAACGTCATGAAGAACTCCATCAATAGTATAGTTGTCAGGTCTAATTCCATTAAAAACAACAACCCCATAATTATTTGTAGTTCCAGTTTCAATTACTTCACCTTTTAAATTTTTTACTGCTATATCAGTGTTAGGAAGCACTTCTTTAGTGAATTTATCACGTGCAGTAATTGCTAAAGAATAAGTTTCGCAAGCATCACATTTTTCTTCTTTTTTTACTCTTGGTTTTGTTGGAATCTTATAAGTAACTCCAGCAAAGACTCCAATTGATGAAATGTTGCAATTACAAGGGTCTTCTCGGGTAATTGGATTTCTTTGGTCTAGCATTATTTCTTCTTGAAATACAGTGTAAGAATTATATACAGACGAGTATCCACCTTCTTGTAATTCAGGGGCTTTGTAATGATTTATGTAATATGCACCTAGGTTTACTCCGAAATTATCAGTTATTGAGTAGTTTAGTTTAAGCTGTAGTTTGGTAGAGAAAACAAATTTAGCATCATATCCTGCGTGAAAATTAAGTACTTGAGGAGTAGAATTGTCGTACAATAAAGTTCTTCCTCCTTTTATAAATCCAACCCCTGCTCTAGTATTTAATTCTGCAGAGAACTTAGGAGTGAAATTATACCTGAAATCAGGGCCAATTCCTGTAAAATGTCTATTTATTTTTTCTTCAATTAATGTGGTGTTGGTTATGAGTCCTCCAGAGCCATATAGATTTGTAGTTGGAAAAGTGCTTTCAGTTTTGTTTCTAATAAAATCATAGTCCAACCCTATACCAAACCATTTCCAATAATAGTCAAAGGATACTCCTGCCATTATTCCTCCTTTATATTCAATAAAAGGAGTGTTGTTGTCGTACATTGGAATTATGTCATAACCCACTCTTGGACTAATTAAAAATGAATTCTGGTTTCCGGCAGCATTTGTTGCTGGTAATGTGGCTGCAACAGGGGTTGTTTGCGCATTATAACTTATAGATTGAATAATCAATAAGCTAAATATTAGTATTGTGTTTATAGTTTTCATAGTGTTTGTGTTTTTTATGTGAGAGTTAGTTTCCTATTGATATTCTGTAACCAATATTTAAAGTTGGGACTTCTATTGCAAATGGCTTTTTTGCAATTACACTTGCTCCTAATAGAATGTCATCTTTATTAATTGCATAGGATATTCCGATTCTTGGTTCAATGTAAATACCTTTTAATGCGTTTTCGGCTTTGAAAAATGGAAATATGAAGTAGCCAACATTAATACCTACTTTGAGGTAAGAGTCATCAAAGGTTGGGATGGTAGGATTTGGATTACCTAAACTATCAAGTAATGTGAGTTTTTCATTATTTACAATCCCGAAAGATAATCCGTAATGAAAGCCAGTTTGTTTATCATTTAAGAATCTAGAAGCAGATATAATTACACTTTTTCTAAATTTATTTATTGAATCATAATCTGGATTTACAAAACTGGGTAATTCGAGCTGGTTAATTGCAAATGAATACCTTGTTTTTTTTAAGTTAATGCCACCTTCCAATGCGTAACCTTTCAGGAAAAGCGGAGTAGCGTCACCAGATAAGGTAAATGATGTTTGGCTAAGTACTCCTGTAATAGTTAACGAGAACATTAACGCTAAAAGTGATTTAGTAAGTGTTTTCATAATATTTGTTTTTTATTGTTTGCCAGGTTTTATGGCTTACATGATTTGTTGGTACAAATATCTAGAGAAAAGGTTTTTTGTATTAGGAGGGAACAACCCCATTTGTAAAAATGAATCACTGTATTATTTAGGGGGATTTCCCCCTAAATAATACAGTGATTCACACAAAATCAGTATATTGTTTTTAGTTACTTTTATATCATTAATCATAAAAAACCAAAAAAAAACTATTATGAGTTTAACACAACTTTTATCCCTAATCATTTTATTTTTATTAGCCATTATTGGTTATCTTTTATTAACAGATTCCAATGGATCAATTGATGAAAATGAATTAACACAACTGGTATTGGATTACAATGCAGATCCTATTGTAACAATGAACAACACTGTTGCTGAAAAAATGATTGAAAACTATAGAATTAATCAACTAAGTAAAATTAATGAAGCCTTTGGAGACACTCCTGAATGGGATGATTTAGGTGATGCGAATTCAGTATATTTTAGTTTAGAGAAATTGAAAAAAATAATTTATCATACTGAAATTAATGTGAAGTCATTATTTAAAGAAGAAGCACATCCTGAATTAGGAATAAAATTTTACTTTGCGGCATACCCATCTGACGATCCTATATATGCAAAACGCCAAACTTTAGTAATGGTTCCGTCTTATGTAAATCCATCAAATCAACATGTGGACTTTGATGCTAATAACCCTCCAAATATGGGAGATTGGAATGGAGAGGCAACTGATATTTTTCAAAGTTCTCCCGAAACCTCAAGGTCTTTTGTTAATAAAGGAACTTTGTTTCCTCCAATGAATTAATACATATAGAGTACAATAAGAATGGAAAATTATTTCACAATATGCCAGTCGGTTATAATTGGAGCCGAATTTATTGCGGCTCTAACTGCTGTGCTTTATTTTCCTAGAATTAAGACTGTCGCCTATAAAGTATTTGCTTTTTATTTGATTTATATTTTTTCTCAAGAACTTTATTTTTACTTTTTCGATAGTTTTTTGTCAATCAGTAAAGCGAGGTACTTTACTTTTATTGGATTCCCTATTGATTATGTTTTTTTGTATTGGTTTTTCGCTTTTAATTCATTGAAAAACGGAAAAATATTCTTTGTTTTTTCTTCTGTTTATTTAGTCTCGGTCCTTTCTGAAGCTATATGGGGAATGGGAGGAGTGATTCATTCTTTTAGCTATACAATTGGTATTGCATTGTTGAGTGTTTTATTGATTATGGAATTTATAAAACAGATAAAATCGGATGAAATATTATATTTTAAAGAAAATAAAATGTTCTATATCACAATAGGTGTGATTTTGGGCTATATAGGAACTTTTACATTTTTTTCTTTTAATAAAGTGCTTTATGAAAATCAAAGGGAGCTTTGGTATATGTTACATTTGTTTTTTATTAGTATGAATTCAGTTATGTATTTATTATTTGCAGCATCATTTATATGGGGGAAAAGACAATTATAGTAACTATCATTTTATCTAATGTAATTTTTCTCATGTTTATGGGAGGGATTATTATGTTTATACGTCAATACAAGCTAAAAAAGGGTGAACATGAAGTTGAGTTAAAAAATAAAGAAGAGTTGCACAAAAAAGAATTGCTACAAGCTCAGGTTGAGATTCAGACTCAAACTATGGCTCATATTGGAAGAGAGATTCATGATAATATTGGTCAAAAATTGACACTTGCTAGTATTTATGCAAAACAGTTTGGGTATGAAAATCAATCGGAAGAGGTGACTCAAAAATTAGAAAGCATTGATAATATTTTGAACGAATCATTGGTAGAGTTAAGAAGATTATCCAAAACATTAACAGACAGTAGTATTGGTAGTTATTCTATTCAGCAATTGATTTCTATGGAGATTGAAAAGGTTAAAAGCCTAAAGCAATGTCATGTAGAATGTATCTTGGACGAGTCTGTTCAAATTAAATCGTACCAATCAAAAACGGTATTGGTAAGAGTTGTACAAGAATTTATTCAGAATAGTTTGAAGCATGCTAATTGTGAAAAAATTACTGTTTCCTTGCAAGAAAATGGAGGGGAAATAGAGTTGAAAATTTGGGATGATGGAAAAGGGTTTGATTTAAATAAGAAAGTAAGTGGAATAGGATTGGAGAATATCAAGAAAAGAGTAGAGCTAATAAGGGGGACTCACTCATTGATAAGTGAATTGAATATTGGAACCAAGTTAACAATTAATATCCCAAAAGAATGAAAAGTAGAATCGTAATAGTAGATGATCATGTTTTGATTGCGAAAGCAATAGCAAGTATTATTGAGGGGTTTGAAGGTTTTGAGGTCGATTTTGTGTGTGAAAATGGGCTGGAGTTGCAAAAATCGATAAATAAAAACTCGCCTCCAGATATTGTTTTATTAGATATAAGTATGCCTGTGATGGATGGTTTTGAAACGGCATTGTGGCTTAAAGAAACTTATCCTGAGATTTTGATAATGGCATTAAGTATGCAAGATGATGAGCAGAGTTTAATTAAAATGATAAAAAATGGAGCGAAAGGATATATGCTTAAAAATATTCATCCTAAAGAATTACACAATGCTTTGAAAAAACTAAAAGAGGAAGGAAGTTTTTTTCCTAGTTGGGCAACCAGTAAAGTGATGACAAGCATTACGGAAAATACTATTAATTCTGCAGAGAAAAATAACTTGACAGATCGCGAAAAAGAGTTTTTGACCTTTGCTGCAACCGAAATGAATTATAAGCAAATTGCAGATGTTATGTGCTGTAGTCCCAGAACTATAGAAAACTATAGAGACAGTTTGTGCGATAAATTAGAGGTTAAAACTAGAGTGGGGCTGGCAGTTTATGCCATGAAAAATGGGTATAGTAGTTAAAGTTTTATCAATGAGAATTTAGTTGTAAATCAGTTTTTTGCTGTTTAGTAACTTTTTAATTTCTCCTATTGGAGTAACTTCTATTTGGGTGCGAACAGTATCTATATTATCAATGTTGTAATCGAAAAAATGGTAAGTGTAATCCATAATTTCAATCTCATTTCTATTTAAAAAACGATACATTTTTTTTACAGAAGTATTATAGCCTTCATCATGGATGTCCTTTTTTTGAACCTTGTAAATGAGCTTTTCTGTGAGAAGTTTTTCTTTGTTAAACACGCAAATGTTTCTGTAGGTGTGGTTTCTTTTGTTGTATTCTTTTATTTTAAAATGAATAGAATCATTAAGAATTTCATGATTAAGAAAAATAGCTTTTTCCTTCTTAGGGTGTTTGGTTCGTGTTTTTGTATTGTCGCAAGAAAAAATGATGAGTAGGCAAAAAGCAAAGAAGTAATTTTTTTTCATGCAGTAATAGTTTTGTCAAATATAAAAGAATTGAAGTTCGTTAATTTCTGCTTTGAAAAGAATTTTCGAAAGGAGTTCTGTTTACAATAGAATTACCTAATGTTAATTCGTCAGCATAAATTAATTCGTCACCAACAGCAACACCTCTAGATAGGATTGAGGTTTTAAGGTTGGTTTTTTCTACTTTTTTATAAATGTAAAAGTTAGTGGTGTCACCTTCCATAGTTGGGCTTAGAGCAAATATTAATTCGCTAATTTCTTCAGAGTTTACTTTTCTTACTAACTCATCAATTTTTATGTCGTTTGGTCCAATTCCATCCATAGGAGATATTAGCCCTCCTAGCACGTGATATACACCTTTAAACTGAAGAGTGTTTTCAATTGCCATCACATCTCTCACGTCTTCAACTACACAAATTAATGATTTATCTCTGGCAGGATTAGAGCAAATGCCACAAATGTTAGAATCTGAAATGTTTTGGCACACAGAGCAGTACTGAATGTCATTTTTCAATTTCATAATTGCCTTAGATAAATCTTCAATGTCTTCAGGGTCTTGTTTTAATAAATGTAAGACAAATCGCAATGCACTTCTTTTCCCTATACTGGGTAATGAAGAAAATTCTTCTACAGCTTCTTCAACTATTTTTGATGGTATATTCATAAGGATGTAAAGATAAAAATAATCTCTGAGATTAATTTGTGATAATATTCTTAAGATTTAACTTCATTTACTTATTGTTTCCTTATTTTTGAAACTAACAAAGAATACGATAAAAATAATTTATTGAATTTAATACTAAAAACAATGAGAAAGACAGGCTTTATTTTTGCTCTAATTACAATGGTAGCATGCACATTAGGGGAAAAAACAACACAAAATAATGTACAAACTATGGAAGAAAATAGCGTAGAATTAAAATCTTCGGTAGATAAAGTTTTTGGGTTTTATAATGTGGAAAATTTATTTGATACGATTGATGATAAATACACCATTGATGAGCAATTTTTACCAAATTCTGAAAAAGAATGGAATACGCCAAAGTATTTTGATAAACTAAATAAACTGGCAAAAGTAATTACTGCCTTAGATAAAGATTTTCCAATTTTTATGGGGTTTGCAGAAATAGAAAATAAAGCTGTGATTGTAGATTTAATCTCTAACACAAATTTAGCTGAGGGAAATTATGGAGTGGTGCATTATGAGAGTCCAGATAAAAGAGGAATTGATGTTGGATTTATGTATCGTAAAGATTATTTGAGAGTGAAACACAGTGAAAACTTAGAGGTTTCATTAGCTGATAATCCAGATTTTGCAACAAGAGATATCTTGTATATTCAAGGGGAATTGAAGGGAAATGATGATGTTCATATTTTTCTTAATCACTGGTCGTCTAGAAGAGCTGGAGAAAAAGAATCGGAACATAAAAGGATTAAAGCAGCAACAGTATTGAGAGCCAAAGTAGATGAGATATTAGCAGAAAATGCTTCGGCAAAAATTATCATTATGGGAGATTTTAATGATTACCCTACCAATAAAAGTATTTACGAAGTATTGAAAGCGAAAGGTACTCCTGCTTTTCAGAATGATGATTTATTTAATATGGCTTATAAGTTAGAAAAATCTGATAAGGGTACTTATAATTACAAGGGTGATTGGGGAATGTTGGATCAAATGATAATTAGTAAAGGTTTGTACAATCCAGAGAAAGGAGTAGAGGTTTCTTACGACCAATGTAAGATACTAGAAAAGGCATGGATGATGTATACCGATAAAAAGTATGGAGACAAAAAACCAAGTAGAACTTATGGTGGTCCCAATTATTACGGAGGTTACTCAGATCATTTGCCAATTTATTCACGATTTGAAGATTAAACAATGGGATTATTTAGCAAAAAAACAAAAGAAGAAAAAAAAGGGATTAACTGGGGAGAATTAAAAACTCTAAACGACTTGGATGAAGCGATAGCTTTGTCGCTAGAGAAACCAGTAATGCTTTTTAAACATAGTACAAGGTGCTCTATTAGTGCAATGGCGCTTAATAGAATAGAGAGTGACTGGAGTTTCTCTGAAGAGGAAATAACTCCATTTTATTTAGATTTAATTGCACACAGAGATATTTCTGCCGCAATTGCAGATAAATTAAATGTATTTCATGCTTCGCCACAAATGATAGTGGTAAAAGAAGGGAAATCAATTTTAGATGCATCTCATAACTCTATTAATACTAGAATTATAAAAGAAGTTATTTAAGTTTTTTTAAATTAATTACTGGTAATTTTATTTTGATAATTATCAGTAATTTTTTTTACTTCTTTCCTACAAAAACAGTCAGCCTTCCGGTAGATACAAGCTTGCCTTCTTCGTTTGTAATTTCTACTTGCCACACATGAGTAGTTTTGCCTTTGTGTACAATGGTAGCTTTTCCAGTTACAATTCCTGAACGTACAGCTCTAATGTGATTAATATTTAGATCTAATCCCGAAGAGAATTCTGTTTCTTTATCAATATAAAGATGAGAGCCAATACTCCCAAGAGTTTCAATTAATGCTGCCGAAGCACCTCCGTGCATAATGCCCATAGGTTGGTGTGTTCTATTATCTACAGGCATAGTTCCGCAAATATAGTTTTCTCCAACTTCGGTATACCTTATACCTAGCACTTCCATCATTGTATTTTTAGAAGAGGCATTTAATTGTTCAATCATATCTGAATTAGTCATTCTGTAATAAGTTATAGTGAGTTGTAGCTACAATTCCTGCAGTTTCTGTTCTTAGTCTTGTCTCTCCCAGTGAGAGTTCTTTAAATTGGTGTTTTTTAGCAAGGGTAATTTCATTGTTTGTGAAATCTCCTTCTGGCCCAATTAATAAAATTATTTTCTCGTTTTTGGAGAATCCATAACTAAATAAATCTTTTTTCTCTTCTTCATCTTCGCAGTGAGCAATTAACTTATTCTCACTTTTGTTGGCTTGTAAAAACTGAGAAAAAGAAATCATTTCATTGAAAACAGGTAAGTGGAAATTTTTAGACTGCTTGGCTGCAGATAGAATTATTTTTTCCATTCGGTCTTTTTTTATCACTTTTCTTTCAGATCTTTCACAAAGAATAGGGGTGATTTCTGCAAGGCCAATTTCGGTAGCTTTTTCAAGAAAAAATTCCATTCTGTTATTGTTTTTTGTAGGAGCAATAGCAATGTGTAAATTACTTTGTTTAGGAAATGTTTCTTTCTTTACAATGGAAATTAGAGTTTTTTTAGAAGCTATTTCGTCAATTGTGCAAAGAAATAAATCTCCTTTTCCATTCATAATATAAATGGAATCTCCATTTTTTTTTCTCAATACTTTAGTTGCATGAATGTGTTCCTCTTTTTCTATAAATAACTCTGATTCAATATTTGAGTTGTAAAATAATTGCATGTTAATCTTTCTTTTTTCTTTTTCTCCATTTATAATTTCTGTTGTTAATCATTACTATTCGCAAAGAAACAAAGAAGAGGTTTGTGTTGTTAAATTCATTAGATTTGGTCAATAAATTGGCTCCAACTTGCAGGTGCGCCAAAGATATTTTGTAGCCAAGTGTAGGAGCAAGCCCAATTCGGCTGTGATCAAAATCAGTTTTGTAAACAAGGTTGGCGCCATAGGTCAAATTCAATCGACCTCTTTTCTGCCAATATCCTGCAGAAAACCCCAAAACATTTTGTGTAAGGTTGTAATCAAAGCCTGTGTTAAAAGCATGTGTGGTAGGTTTTATGATTTTTACAGCTTTTCTCTGAAACTCATAACCTAGCTCAAGGTTAGTATATTTTCCTCTTTGCAAACCTAAATAAGGACCAGTTTTAAAAATCTTGACAATTGGCTTTTTTTTTGGAAAACCAAGGTCGTCTCCTGCAAAAATATTTGAGCATGAAATAAAGATTAAAGCGGTAAGTAGATAAATTGATTTTTTCATTTTTCGTATTTCACTACTAAATTACGTTAAATTATTAGTTTGATTCGCATTGAATTAATTCTTATCTTATGAATTAAATATTAATTACATAAAAAAACAAAAAGATATGGCAATTTTAAAAGTAATAGAGATTTTAGCAAATTCAGCAAGTAGCTGGGAAGATGCAACAAGAAAAGCTGTTAAAGAAGCTTCCAAAACTGTGAAAAATATTTCTTCAGTTTATGTGCAGGAGCAAAGCGCAGTCGTAGAAAATGGAGAAGTAAAAGAATTTAGAGTTAACGTGAAAATTACCTTCGGAATTTATAAATAACAGACTGCCCATTTAGAGTTATAAGCTTATTGAGAATTGTCTCAATAAGCTTTTTTTTTGACGTTTATTTATACTAGTTAAGTTTAAAAATTCACCTTAAAGCCAAAAAAGTTAACAAAATGTTAATTTATTTTTACTGCATTGGTATTTATTTTCTCGCTTGTAACTCATTTGTTTTCAGCTCTCCTTTTTATACTTAAGTAATTTACTTAAGTAATTCCCTTATTCAATTTACTGTTCAGCAGCATGTTAGGTGAAACTTTATTTAGTCTGTTTCGTAAATAGAACTATAAAAATAATCTATCCATGAAAAATCTATTACTACTATTCATTTTATGCTCAACCCAAAATTTAATTTGCCAGTTTTCTACTTTAAAAGAAAAGCCAGGAAAGAATTTAATTCATAATTGTATTGCAAAATCAAAGGCGTCTTCCAATTTTTATGTTGTAGCTTCAACAATTCATGACGAGGAAAAAGAGGAATATGACATTAACTTGGCAAAACTAAATTCAAGTGGAGTTACTTTGTGGGAGAGAGAATTAAATTTAAAAAAAGACGATAGAGTTCTTGACGTAATGGTTGATGTAAATGATGATATCATATTAACGGGTTATACAGGAACGGAAAATATAAAGCAGCTTTATATTGCAAAGTACAATTCTGCAGGTTCATTGATAAATGATTTAATACTAAAATCAACTCATAGCACTATTGGGACGAAAATAATTGAGTCAGAATTTTCTGATAATTATTTTATTGGAGGTTTTACTTATTCTACCGAGAAACCTTATGATATGGGAAGTAGTGCTTTGCTAATTTCTGTTGATTCTAAATTGGAACATTTGAATTGGGAAACTGAGTATAAAAGGTCGGGAATTAATAATACCATTACAGAGATTTTGGAATTGCCTAACGAGAATTTATTTATAACAGGAAGTTTGGGCCAGGATGTAACAGGTCAACTTGTTTTAGCGGCTTTTGTAGATCCTAATAGTGCTGGTTCTGTAACGCCTAATGGAAATTTAAGTTTTGAATTAACTCAAGATCATTGTCTTGGAGCTTCAGCAGTATATGATGATGCAAATGATGAAATTTGGCTTTTGTTGAATGCGGGAGATGATGGTAAACCTCATTTTATTGGAATCAAAAAAGCAACATCCGAAGAGCCAATCCTTAATGAAACCGGCAGATTATTAGATATAAATAATACACCAATTGATAAATATGCGGCTTTTAAAATTATGCTTAGTCCTGCTAATGCAGATGGTTTAACCATTTTTGGATACAAAGATCATGCGGCTCGTTATAATTCTGGATTCGGAATGTGGGCAATAGATGTGCATAAGAATAATGCAAGAATTATGGGGGGATTAAAACTTTGGAACCCTAGTGGGCCAACTTTAAATTTAGAGTTTCAGGGGGGAGGTGTATTGAGTTTGTTTTCTAATGCATCAAACACAGGAATGCCATATTTTCATACTCCCTCCATTGCGGTTAAATCTCATGATGGCAGTAGGTTTGTGGCATTAACAATGGATGATGTTAGTGGGAATACGGAAGTAGGTGTTTTGTCTTTTAATAATAACTTGCTCTATGCTTCGTCTCCTTGTTTAAAATTTTTGGATCCAGTAAATGAAACATTTACAACCTATCCCAAAGAGATATATGAAAACTCTAATTTTCATTTTATAGAATCTTCTGAGGTGACTCCTTTTGTAGCTTCAATTTACGGACTGTCTTATTGTTCCATTAATTCAATAACTACAACAAGAAATTCAGTAGGCTCTAACGAAGTTGAAGATGAAAGTGCTCTTTTTGGGAATGCAAAATTGGACTTGTATCCTAATCCTACAAGTGGAGACATTACATTAAAAGTAAAAGGAGGTGATGGCTTTAGCGAATTAAAATTAATTAATGAATTGGGGCAAATTGTCATGGAAGTGTCTTCGCAAGAATTAACATCTAGAATGACTCTTGATGTTTCAAAGCTTGAAACGGGAGTGTATAATTTAATAGCAAAAGGGGTGGGTGAAAATATAATGCATGAAAGAATTGTAAAACTATAAATTAGATTTTCTTTTTATTCGTTACTTTTGTCCCATGCGCATAGATATATTAACCATATTACCACAGTTATTAGAAAGTCCATTTTCTGATTCTATTTTAAAACGAGCTCAAACCAAAGGATTGGTGGAGGTTCATTTACACGATATAAGAAGCTATTCTGCCAATAAGCACAACAAGGTTGATGACACTTGTTATGGAGGAGGAGCAGGCATGGTAATGACAATACAGCCTATTGCAGATTGTATTGATCACCTAAAGAGTGAAAGAGAGTATGACGAGGTGATTTTTATGACTCCAGATGGAGAATTGTTGGATCAGCCTATGGCAAATCAATTATCATTAAAAAAGAATATAATGATTGTTTGTGGCCACTATAAGGGGATAGACGAAAGGTTGAGAGAGAAGTATATCACACGAGAAATTTCTATAGGAGATTACGTGTTGTCTGGTGGAGAGTTGGCAGCCGCAGTGTTGTCAGATTCTATAATTAGATTGGTGCCAGGAGTGCTAAATGATGAAACTTCTGCTCTGACGGATTCTTTTCAGGATAACTTGTTAGCACCACCAGTTTATACTAGGCCGGCAAATTACGAAGGAATGGAAGTGCCTCCGGTTTTGTTGTCAGGAAATTTTAAAGAAATAGATAAATGGCGATCAGAAAAAGCAATGGAAAGAACCAAAGCTAGAAGACCAGATTTGCTAAATAAAGGCAATAAATAAAAAAAGTAAAAAAAAAGAGGAATAGATTGTTAGTTTACAAAATAATATTCGTAATATTGCAGTCCGAAAATTGAGGAGATTTAAACACAAACAGAGATGAACTTAGTAAAAGAAATACACGCAGAATTAGGAACAGCACATTCATTACCAGACTTTTCAGCTGGAGATACTGTTGCAGTTACATATAAAATTAAAGAAGGAGACAAAGAGAGACTTCAGGTTTTTCAAGGAATTGTTATCCAAAAAAGAGGTGGGAACAACACAGCTACTGAAACTTTTACAGTAAGAAAAATGTCAGGAACAGTTGGTGTAGAGAGAATCTTCCCAATGGCTTCTCCACTTATCGAGGAATTGAAAGTGATGAAATTTGGTAAAGTAAGAAGAGCAAGAATCTTTTACCAAAGAGAAAGAACTGGAAAATCTGCAAGAATTAGAGATAAAAAGAGATTCTAGAAATAAGAATTTTTTAAACTTATATTTGAAAGGCCTCATTTGTGAACAACAAATGAGGCTTTTTTGTGCCTAAAATTTCCGTTTGAAACAAGAGTTTTGTTGTGTGGTTAGCTTTTGTTGCCACTAGCATGGAGGTGTGTTTGTTGAGCGTTCCATATAGAGCAAAAAGGAATTATAAAAAAGGTTTGATTATTTGTAACTTATGTTACGCTAATTAAATTCTTCTTGGTGGCTATTGTCCCATATTTGTATTAAATTTGCATAGAAAAAATTAATAAAATGAAATTAGCACTTATTGCAATCTTATTGCTAGGTTTAGGAATTGCTGGAATGGCAATTAAAATGTTTTTTGGTAAAGGTTATCTTGAAAAATCTTGTGCTTCTGCAAGTAGATTATTTGACGAAGATAGTGATGGAAGCTGTAAGTTTTGCGGAGCTACATCTGAAGAGAAATGTAAGTCTGATGACATAGAGCCATCTTTAGATTTGCCTTCTGTAAACTAGCTTAAAACTTATATTCCGTTTGGGTGGGTGTCTATCCCGTAGATTAATATCATAAGTCCCGCTCCAATCATTATAATCCCTATTAGGATACCTATGATTTGTAAAAACTTAGGTGTAATATACTTTTGAAGTCTACTTGCAAAGTAGATCTTCAGAATGTCTATGGCGAACATCATTCCTAAAGTGATAGAGAAGAATATTAATATTCCTTGATTATCAAGATCTAGTGATTTTATACTGGTAGAGCATACCGATATCCAAAAAATAAGAACTGCAGGGTTTATAGCATTTAAAGCTAATCCTTTCATGAAGTTACCAATGTAGTTGTTGCTTATCTTTTCTGGAATATTAAGTGACTCTAGGTTATCAATAAATTGTTCTGTTTCCTCTTCGTTTCTAGGAGAATTTAGTTTCTCGATACCTAATGAGGAAGGTTTTAAATTCTTTATTATTGAGAATAAACCAAATATAAAAAAAATTCCTCCAAAAATATATTTGCTATTTGGGTAATGTTCCAAGTATTCTATTGCTTTTTGTGCGCTAAATAGCGCTAGAAACAAATAAACAATATCACTAAACAAAACTCCAATCTCCATAAGGAAAGCAGATTTGAATCCCTTTCTTAGGCTTGTGTTTATTAGTTCGAAGAATACAGGACCAAAGGAAAAGCTTAAAAATAAGCCTAACCCCAATGCTGTTAATATAATTTCTATCATTAATTTAGTTTATAAATTTATCCCATTTGTCTAGAAAATCACCCTTAATTACTCTTGGAAATTTAATTTGAGCTCCTTTTTTACCTATAGAATCTAGATAATTATAGAAGGTTGAGATAGGTAGTTGCTCTATGAAAACTTCTTTTAGAGCAGATGTTCTTTCTGTTTTGTAATCATCATTAAGGATGCACAACTCGTTATCTAGTATTGTTTTGAATTCATTCTTGTCGAAATTGTCATCAGACCCAATGTACCATTTGTGAGCAAATAGATTTTCGTAAGCAAATGCAGTAACAGTAAATTCTGGCACTTTTATATTCATTTTGTTACAAGTCGTTTCCAAGGCCTTTGTCATGTTGTCTACCGATAGGTGTTCTCCACAAATTGTTAGGTAGTGTTTTGTTCTTCCTGTAATTTTTATTTCACATTTTTCTTTATTGGTAAACTGAATTGTGTCTCCCAATAAATATCTCCAAGATCCAGAGCAGGTAGATAGGACAATTGCATAATTCACGTCTTCTTCTACTTTGTCTACAGTGATTACCTCAGGATACATAACTAATTCTCCATCTTGGTTAAAATTGTCGTCATTAAAAGGGATAAACTCAAAGAATATTCCATTATTCAACAATAGTTTTAGTGCGCCTCCATTTCCTGGGCTGATGGCCATAAAACCTTCTGAGGCTAGGTAAGTTTCCATGTATTCAATAGGCTTTCCTAGTAGTTTTTCAAAGTTTTCTTTGTAAGGGCCAAAAGCTACACCACCATGAACCATTACGCCAAAGTTTGGCCATATATCATGAATGTTATTTAATTCGTACCTATCAATTATTTTTTCCAATAAAATTTGAATCCAAGAAGGAATTCCGGTAATTATTCCAATGTTCCAGTCAGGAGCGCTTTCTACCATTTTTTCTATCTTGGTATCCCAATCAGTTATATCTGTTATGTCTTTTTCGGGTTTATAAATTACATTCATAAACGAAGGAAGGTTGGCATTTATAATACCACTTAGGTCTCCTTCTCTTCTTTTGTCTATTTTGGTTAGTGTGGTAGATCCTCCAACTCCTAATATGAATGTATCAAAAAACTCTTTAGGGAAATCAAAATTGGATAAGCATTGTATTTGCTTAATACTAATTCTTCTTATTTTTCTTAATTGTGATCTAGAAACAGGAATTTGTTTACTTGCGCTTCCAGAAGTTCCTGAGCTAAGTGCAAATTTTGTAATTTTCCCTGGCCAAGAAATGTCTTCCATCCCGTTTACAGTATCTTTCCACCAAGACTCATACATAGAGTCGTAGTCATGAATAGGAACAAACCTTTGAAATGTGATTAATTCGTTATCAGATTTTAATATTTTATTAAATCGATATTGTTTTCCAAACTTAGTGTCTTTAGCTCTTCTAAGTAGTCTTTTTAAGGCTCTTCTTTGAAGTTGAATAGGGGATTTTGTTTCAGTTCTAGCTCCTATTCTAGAGCTTCCTTTTAGTACACTTTGTAATATATTTCCTTTTACAGCCAATGAGTTGGTTTTTGTCTTTTATAGAATATAAATATAACATTCCATTTTCAAAAATCAAACTACTAATTGGTTATTTCCTAATTCATTTTGAATCAAAAAAAAACTCTTTAATTTCTTAAAGAGTTTTTTCATTTTATTTGGATGGCTCTTTACCGCCATCAAGGTAATCTTGTAATTTTTTTAATTCGTTCCAATTGTATTCTGCTGCAAGTTTAGATTGTTTTGGCCAAGTATCTGGTTTGTGAAAAGCAAATCGTTCGCCTGCGTCACTTAATATGTTTTTCAATCTGGAGATTGGTGCATTGCCCAATTGTTCCCATGTTGTAATACCATCATTGTTTAATATTTCTGCAATTTTTGGTCCTATTCCTTCTACAATTTTTAAATCGTTTTCTTTTATTGTTTTTCCAAGTATATCTTTGGCTTCTGCTTTATTAAATTGGGGTTTGGTAAGTGATGGAGCAGGAGTAGGCTTTGCGTTATAAGTGGAAGCAACTTTTATTCCTTCATCAATTTTTGTTTCTGATTTTGGTGTTGGTATAGGTGCTTTTTTCAATACTTCAATTTGCGAGTCGAAATCTTTTTGTTCCATTTCTTCCTCAAACTTTAATTTTAAATCTTCATTGCTTTTGTAGCAAGCATCTAATGATTTTTTTAAAGCATTAAGCTTAACAGTTCTCATTAACCAACCAATTAAAAAACCTAATAGTGCCGCTATAATAAGTGCTATTAGAATAAAAAATACATCTGAATTAATTTGGTTTGACATAGTTCTTTGGTTTATTTAATGAATGTGAATTCTATTCTCCTGTTTTCTGCTTTCCCCAAATCTGTAGCAGAACTAGTTACTTGTCTAGTGTCTCCTCTTCCTTTTATTCTAAAGTTTCTAGGGTTCATTTCATATTCCGATATCAAATAGTTTCGCACCTTTTCTGCGTATTTTTTACTTTTATATCTACTCGCAGATGGATCTTCGCTTTCCTCTGTATGTCCAGTAATTTGAACTAGCCCATCTGGATTTTGACTAAAGTATATTTTTAAATTCTTGAAATATTTTTCCAATTCATAAGTAGGTTCAATTTCAAAATTGGTTAAAGGGTAGTACATGATTTTTCGTCCTTTAACTTTTCTGTAAATACTAGGGTTTACAACATTAGTAAGTAGGCTTTCTGATGTTGTGTCTTCAGTAGTTTCTTCTTTGTTTTTTTCTTCATTAGATTTAATCTCAAATTCTATTCCTCCAATTATTTTATCAGTCCCTTCGTCCGTATATAAATCATCCGAAGATTTAGAAGAAACGATCAATCTATCTGTATTTATATTGTGGTTGGATTCGAAATAATTTGCCATGTTGTTGGCTCTAGCTGTCCCTGTCTCTGTCGATTCATTTTCGATAGAATACAAACCTATAATGTTTAAGTTTTTGTCTTCGTTATTTGTTAAATAACTAGCTATTTCTTCCAAGCTATTGTTTAATTCTTCAGGGACTTCGGGTTCAGTCGCTCCCTTTGCAAAGCTAATATTAGTTGAGCTTTCAGAAATTATTGTTTCTCCGTCTTTAATTAAAAATATTGGTTGATTAATGATGTCTTTTTTTGGCATTGTATCTATGGATTTTTCTTCCATATTGTTACTATTGTTTTCAGCCTTAACTATTTCTGTTTCACAATTTTTTCGAACCTTACAGATGTAGTAATAGCAAGATCCGGCTATCCATACCCCAAGTAGGATAAAAAGGAGACTTATTAATAGTTTTTTGTTCATGTTAAAAAAATGTTATTTTACCTGTCAATATTACTGAATGTGCACTATAACTTCTACTTTTTTCTTGATAATATATTCAAGTTGCCTATATTGGTATTTAAAATGCAAAATTAATGAGTAAAACACCTACTTTTTTTCAAGCCCTAATTCCAATATTTTTTTTAATGTCACTTTTAGCCTATAATATCTTTGGCCAAGAAGGAGAATGGTTTGGAGAGTATTCAAATCATATTATTTTATTGGTTTCAGGAGGGTTAGCTTTTGT
Source organism: uncultured Flavobacteriales bacterium (assembly GCA_964021785.1). Lineage (GTDB taxonomy): Bacteria > Bacteroidota > Bacteroidia > Flavobacteriales_D > CAJJDF01 > CAJJDF01. Next base: position 7,479 of record CAXIAX010000033.1, on the reverse strand, counting down.
TTTTGGAATGATAAATAACGTTAGGTTCAACAAGATTGTAGCGGAGGTAAAAGAGAATTTACGCAGTGTTTTTGTGCCAGTAATTATACTGATTTTGGTAGGAGCATTGGCAGGAACATGGTTGATAAGTGGAATTATTCCAGCAATGGTTTTTTATGGATTACAAGTATTAAGTCCCGAAATATTTTTACCAGCTTCTGTTGTAATTGCTGCAATTATTTCAATTGCAACTGGTAGTTCTTGGACCACTTCTGCTACCGTGGGAATTGCATTAGTAGGAATTGGGTCAGCCTTAGGGATATCGCCAGGAATGATTGCGGGAGCAGTAATATCAGGTGCCTATTTTGGAGATAAAATGTCGCCTTTGAGTGATACCACAAATCTTGCTCCAGCTATGGCTGGTACAGATTTGTTTACCCACATAAAATATATGTCATACACCACAATTCCTAGTATTGTAATTACATTAGTATTCTTTACAATTCTTAGTTTAAACATGGAAGTTACAGGTTCGGCAGATATTAAAAATTTACTAAGCTCTATTGAGTCTACTTTTTATATTTCACCTTCTTTGTTTATTGTTCCAGGTATAGTAGTCGCATTAATTTTATTAAAGGCAAAGCCAATTTTTGCCTTGGGTACTGGAGTGCTACTTGCCGCATTATTTGCTTATTTATTTCAAGGAGAAGTGTTGGGTAATTTAGGAGATTCTAAAATAGAAACAATATTTACCTCAATTTATACAGACACAGCTATTTTAACAGATAATATTCAATTGAATGAGTTGTTTACTGCTGGAGGTATAATGGGAATGTTATGGACCGTCTTATTGATTATTTCGGCTATGATTTTTGGTGGAATTATGGATGGAGTTGGTTTTTTATCAAAAATAACATCCGTTTTACTGAAAAAAGCTAAGTCAATTTTTGGTCTGTTTGCAAGTACTGTATTTAGTTGTTTGGGGCTAAATGCCATAGCATCTGATCAATATTTGGCAATTGTGATTCCAGGAAAAATGTTTAAAAAAGCATATCAAGAAAAAGGATTGGCTCCAGAAAACTTAAGTAGAACTCTTGAAGATGCAGGAACGGTAACTTCTGTATTAATTCCTTGGAATACTTGTGGTGCTTACCAAGCTGGAGTACTTGGAGTTGGTGTTCCAGAATATTTTTTGTTTGCAATTTTCAATTGGTTAAGTCCAATAGTTACTTTGTTTTTTGCATATTTTATGATTAAAATAAGAAGAATTGAGATTCCTAAAGCAAAAGATGATTACCAAGATTTTAATTCAGATGTATTGGATGATGGTTTGGTTGGTACTTAATTTACCAAGTAGTAATTTTTAGTTCTTTTTCCATTGCCTAAACGAATCGCTTTGTGAAAATTAAAGAATTTATATTCTTCATAATTGCCATTTTCATATTCTATCCATAAGTATTCTTGTGTAGCAGAATATTTGAAGTAACTATATTTTATACTCTCATCTGGAATTAGTTCATCTTGTAAAATAGAGTTTCTGGCATTTTTATAATCGTTCTCCTCTGTAGTATATTTCACGCCAGTATTGTTCGAGAATAACAAAACAAACTCATTGGCACCCGATCTTTTATCTTTATTGTAGTAGGCTCCAAATACATAAGGTTCGTTATTGTGGTATGAGAATTTGAAATTGTCGAAACCATTTTTCATTTCATCAATCAGGGTGTCTGTGTCATTGAATAAAAAGAAAATATTGTTTTGAATTTTATAATCCCAATTTTCTATGGTGTCTTTAAGTGCTTTATCAGAAACACTAATTGCATTTTTTGCCATAAAAAACAAAGGATCTGTTTTTATTTTATTTCCATTCAAAGATTCTAAATATGTGTTGTAGTAACCGCCAATTCTGCCTTTTATTTTGGCGTATTCAAAGTACTTAGTGTTTTCAATAGGAAAAGAATCTAAACCATGGTAAGCATAAATTTTTTCTCCAATTGGGTAATTTACATTGAGCGTATCGCAATTGTAGATGTCTCCTTTTATTATTTCTTGAGAATTATCTGTAATGGGTTTTCTATATTGAACGTAGCATTTTTCGTAATTGAATGTTATTTCTCCATAAGATTTATGTGTGTAACTTGAAATTAGAGGATATGATTTTTCATAATCATTATATGAAAATAGGGAATAATAATCGCCTTTTTTTTGAAGAAATAATGTGGCGAAAGGAGTGTGCGTTTCCTTATTTATTAACACGATTTTATTTCCGCTCATTATGTGTTTTCCTGCAAAAAAAGAATAGTTTATCGATTTTTTATAAGCTTCAATTCTCTTTTTGTATAGCGCATTAAGTTCAGCTCTTTTGTCTTCATCTCTTACATTTTTATAAATGGAATCTATTTTTGATAAGCTATCAGTAAACTTAAAATCCGTTAAAGAACGTAAGTAGGATTGAGAATACACAATGGAATCAAACCCAAAGAAAAATGCGTAATTATTGTTGTCGAAAAGCCCTTGAGGTGTATTGAAAAAACGAACAATGTTATTGGATTTATTAATGAACTTATAATAACAAGTATCCAAATATTCTTCTGCTTTTATAATAAAACTAGTGTCTGATATTAATTGGTATTCACATTCAATTTTCTTTGAGTTTACTTTAGAATTAAGAAATACTCGCAAGGGCTGAAGATCTTTTGTGGCGTAAGTAAAATTAACTGTGCAATTCTCTTCATCTTCAAAAAATATCGTTCCACATTCTCTGGTTCTCAAGTCGTGTAAGTTGAGAGTTTTTCCAATAATTATTTGGTCTGTCTTTCTTATTTTAATTGTTCCACTGCCGTTTTGTGCCGAAACAATTATCGACATGAATAGAAAAGATATGAAAATTAAAGCCCTCATTAATTGTTTTTAAACCAAAAATATATTTCTGTGTCAAGCAATAACTTTTCTATTTCTTTGGCTCTTTTTGAAGTCATTTCTTTTTCATTAATACTTGATTCTTTAGTTATTTCAGATTCAAATAACCTGTATTTGAAATAGTTTCCTAAAGTTGATTTTTGATCTCCAAGCATCAATTCTTCATTATGAAATAACTCCTTTATTTCAGGGTAATAGAATGAAATATCTGCTGTGTTATCATCAGTTGTAATTGCTAAAGCTACTAATAATACATCCATAGAATTAGTTTTTTTATTAAAAAACCAATCTTCCTTTAATGTGAAACTAGATTTACTTATGTCCATATTTGCCACAATACTCATAGCTTTGCTTTGAGAAAGAACAGTATCAAATTCTAAAGTAGTGTAGCCTTTAATTTTGTTGTTTTTTATTGCTTTAATTAATACTAATCTCAAGTATTCCTTGGTATACAAAGGTGAATTTTTTGCAGAGTTAGAAGTTAAATTTCTTACTATTCTCTTGCTCCACAATACATCTTCTAGTTTAAGTTCGTCTTCTTTATTTTCAATATCCGACAAATAATTTTTTGCCAATATATTATTATCGTATTCCCTTTTTATAATCAATTTTTTAGCCGCATCATAAGCTTCCCATAATCCTGTTTTCTTTCCGTCTTTCAAGGTTCCTTTTACTTTTATGTTTCCATTTTCATGGTGCAAAATGTATATTTCTTGTGCAGAAAGTGAAGCGCAAAAAGCAAGGATAAATAAAGTTAGAATTGTAATGTTTTTTTTCATCTGAATAGTTGTAGTGCAATTATTGTGCGAGTTTTAATGCGTAATGTCCTGATTGCCTTTTTCCAAAAAGATAAACGCCACGAGATGTATAAATGTTTCTTCTATTTTTTAAGTAAAAGCTATAGTTTTTAGATTGATGTCTGAATTTAATTTTATTGTTTTTTCTTGCAATTCTACCTTCTCCCAATTCGGTGGCAGGACAATTCATGATATAAATAGAATCTTTATCAATATCAAAATCACAATAGTATTTTACTTTGTAGTTTTCTGCTATAGTTACTTTTTTTACCAAGTAGTTCTCAAAATCAAAATACATTTCATATCTGTTTTTATATATTTTACTTGATGTTTTGAAATATCCAAAAGGATTTTCGTAGTTATAATGTCCTTTTAAGTTACCTATTAATGTGCGAAATAAACAACCGAAATAATCGCCACTGTTGTTACAAATTGTATTGATGTTAAATACTTTTCTATCCAGAAAAACGGTATCGAGACCAGATAAATAAGTGTAATCTGATATGATTTGAGAACGATAGTCAACAGAACTATCCAAAGCAATTTTCTTGTCAAACACAATTATATTATTTCCTTTTTCTGTTATTCTGCAGTAAGTTTTTGTTGTAGTTGCAATATTGTATCTCGTGTCATTTTGCTTAAAACTATACCAAGTTGTGTAATAAGTAAGTTTCTCTTTTCTGCTTTTCCTGTTTATTTTCTTCCAAAATTTATTGGGTTTATTAAGGGCCAAATTTTTCTGTTTAGACGAGATTAGTTGAGTAAAAACAAACAATGAATCATTAGTAAAGAAAATGTTTCCAAACCAAGTTCCATTCGTAAGAGTACTTACTGATAATGGGCTGAAATTTTGCTCTGTAAAGTTGGTAGCAGTGTCGTGAAACTCCTGAGTATAAAACAAAGTGTCATATTGCAATTTCCTTATTTTTAAGGTTTTTACATTTTGGCAAAAGCTAATTTGCCAAAATAGAAAAACACATAATATGGAAACGATATATTTCATTTTAACTAGCAATTAATTTTTTAATCTCACTGTTCGATTTTCCTTTCACATCTATAATTATCATTTTGAAAGTATGGTTGTTTGTTGCTCCTTCAAATTCCGAAGATTTTCCTACGGCAATTTCTCCAGTTGTCGTAACTCCCCATAATACATTTGTTCTTCTAGGGTTAAATGGTAATCTCTGTATCATCATTGGAGTAAGCGGAAAGCAAACATTTCTTTGTTTCTCAATCAAGTTTAGATTAGCAAGTTCCACAGGGTCGCCATTAGCATCAACATAGCTAGCTTTTACTACCATTCCTCTAGGATATTTCACAGGCGAATCGCAATTCCATGTTCCAAATTTTCTTATAGTAAATACTCTTTGCATAGCAATGGAACCAGCCTGTTGTGCACTCATTCTATCTCTCATTGCAACTTGTTGCCTTTCGTATTCTTCCCTTTCTTTTTTAAATTTTTCTTTCAGTTTAGTTAAAGTTTCTTCAGCTTCTTTTTCTTCTTGTAATTTAGTAGCAAGTTTAGTAGAATATTCACCAAAGTTATTGTCGAAAATAGCTTTAGCTTCTTCGTAGTTTTTGCCGTCCAAAACAGGAATTACTGCAATCTCTTCTGTTCTTTTTCCTTTAGTTAATTCTACCAAATATGAATTGTTCTCTTCTTTCAGTTTTACTCCATTCCATGTTACAGTATATGTATCTTCAGGTAAGTCTTCGTTCTTCTTTACTTCAAAAATAGTTCCTGTGTAAATTGCCAATTCAGGATATTCTGTTTTTACTACATCAATAGTAAAGTTCTTTTTGTCTTTGTTTGCTTTTATTGGTTTAGTAGGCTCTGTTTTCTTTATCGCAATTATTTCTTTTTTTATTATTGCAATCTCTTCTTTCTTTTCCGAGATTTCTTCCTTCAGAACAGTATTCTCCTCTGTTTCAAGTCCACTGTTGCTAAAATCATTATAGTTTATTGGGCCTTCAGTATTTGAAGCTAGAGGATTAGAGATAGAATCTTTCCCTTCGTAATCCCATTTTTTATCCTCTTCGTTCAAATAATACAAATTGAATTTTGGGTCAGGATCTTTGGTGTGCATACAAATTCTGAAATTCTTGTTGGGTGTTATTTTTAATCGCTTTCCGTTCTGAAATCCTCTAATTTCTAGCATTCCGGCAGATTCGAAAATATGTTTTTCATTCAAGGTGTCGTAATCCATAGGGATACCACTCAAGAAAATATCGGCTTGGTCGTGAAACTCTCTGTATTGCACTTCAACTTCTCCTGTAACCACATTACCTTCTTCATCCATAAAAGCTCCTGCAGGTATTGTAATGTCCGTTCCTGTATGGTGTTTTATAGCTCCTCCTTTGTCTGCATTTACAAAATAGGATTCATTTGGCAATACACCATCTTTAATTGGAGGATTTACAAAAGCAGTTTCTATACTATCAACAACTAGAGTGGGAGTAGAGGCAGTTTTGTTTTCTATGGGAGTAGTTTCTTTGTTTCCAAAATAAATTCCTGTAGCAATAACAACAGCAGCTATTCCTCCCGCAATCCATCCCATATTTCCTTTAGGGATTTTTGGCGAAACTGAACTTGCACCTCCTGCTTTGCTTACCACAGAACTAAAGTCTTTGGTCGCATTGATTTCTTCACTGGCAAGTGTTTTTCTGTCAATATTTATGTCTCTTTTCATTTTGTATGTTGTTTGTACTCTTTTTTTTAATTTTAATTTGTCATTCTAATCTCGATACTAAATAAATTCCTTTCAGTCATTTATTTCACTCGATCTGACATTCGCTTTTCAATATGTATAGAGAACTCTTTATTTTCTCAATTTCTTAATCGCTCTGTGCGTTTTTACCTTCACATTGTTCTCTGTCATGTTCAATATTTCTCCCATTTCTCTGAAACTTCTTTGTTCAAAAAACCTCATTTCAATTAGCTCTAGTTCCGCTTCTTTCAGCTCTTGTAACACAGCAATTAATTCTTCGTTTTCAATTTTTACAGTGGTGTCTATTTCTTCGGCAAGTTGACTTAGAGAATGTGATTCTAGGTTAAGGGTAGGGGATTTAGATTGATTTTTTAAGAATTGGTAAGTTTCGCTTTTTGCAATTCTATACAACCAAGAGCTAAATTTATATCCCATAAATTTGTAACTCTTTATGTTGGTCATGGCTTTCACAAAAACTTGCTGTGTTACATCACAAGCATCATCTTTGCTATTCATTCTTTGGTATACATATCTAAAAATTGCTTCGTAATGTTTGTCGTATAGTTTTTCAAAAGCGCCAATTTCTTGTTGAGCTTCTTTTATCCAGGAATCTTCTAGAGAATCTATTGTGCCTGGTGGTATGTTTTGGGTTATACTCATTGAATTCATCTTGTAATAGGATTAGTAAGTATATTAATAATTGATTAATAAACAAAGAGGATTGCTGGGCGATACCGCAGTATCTATTTTATCACTTGCCTTTGCTCCCAGCTTTCTCTCTTCACTTTATATAACGCAAGGTTGTGATTTGGTTACACATTTTTTATTATTTTCTTTTAATTTACATTTAAAGAGTTGATTTGAAATAATTTAATTATATTTATTCAAATTAAATTTTATGAAAAGTATCCTACCTCTAAAAACAGAGTGTAACCTATATTTTTTATACCAACAAACTTAATTATAACTTCATTCGTAATATAAGTATAAAACTCACCTACAAGTATTTGTAAATGAAATATTATCTAATCTTATTGTTTGTCTTAGGCATTTTTTTCAATCCATTTTTTGGACAA
>CAXIAX010000032.1:0-26513 GCA_964021785.1 uncultured Flavobacteriales bacterium | reverse complement strand
TTTACTATTCTCTGTAGTTACCTTAGCTACTTCCTCAATAGAAATCTCATGAATTTCGGCTATTTTATGAGCAATTACCTTCAAGAAAGACGATTCATTTCTTTTTCCACGGTAAGGATGTGGAGCCAAATAAGGTGAATCTGTTTCTAGAACCAAGTATTCCATAGGAATCTCTTTTACTACTTTATCCAACCCTGCGTTTTTGAAAGTAACTACTCCTCCTATTCCAATCATAAATCCTTTGTAATCTATAATTTTTTGAGCTTGTTCTTTGGTTCCTGTAAAACAATGAAAAATCCCTGTTAGGTCTTCGTCATTGTGCTTATCTATTACTTCAAATATCTCATCAAAACTATCTCTAGCGTGAATTACAATAGGTAATTTCTTTTCTTTGGCCAGTATGATTTGCGCTTCAAAAGCAGCTTGCTGAATTCCCAAAGTCGTTTTATCCCAATACAAATCTATCCCTATTTCTCCTATGGCATAAAATTTAGTTGTTTCTAACAGTGCTATGTATCCATCTAGCTCTTTTTGCCAATTTTCATTCACAGAACAAGGATGAATTCCTATCATTGGGAAACAATTATTAGGGTACTCTTTTACTAAATTCATCATTCCGTCTACTGAAGTAGTATCAATATTAGGCAAAAACAAACGAGTAATTTCGTCATCAAAACTTCTTTGAATCATTTCTTTTCTGTCCTCATCAAATTGATCGGCATAAAGATGGGTGTGGGTATCGGTTAAAATCATGGTGCAAAATTACAAAATTTGATTTTAATTAATCCTTTTTTATTGGGCAGAGTTTATTTAATCAATAACCCTTTCATAGATTCCAAATCTCTATTGAATACATTAAAATCTACGGGAGTATTAATTCCAGAAACCCTTCCTCTGTCGTTATGTTGCCAAAAATTCCATGATTTATTATTGGGTGATTTCACAAAATAATGAGCAATCCAAAGTGTGTAATCATCAAACGTATCGTCAAAATTTTGCTTGTAAAAATCATGATAGGTATAGATAATTGGCTTTACTCCGTAGTGTTTCTCTACCAAATCAGCATATAGCTTCAGCCCTTTCATTAATTGGGATGAGCTCACATTTCCGTTTTCTTCAATATCTATAACTGGAGGGAAATCTCCTTTTTCTAGTGTTACAGTTCTAATAAAATGATTGGCCTGAACAGCTGCTTTCACATTGGGTTTAAAATAATGGTAGGCTCCTCTAGTAATTTGTTGTTCTTGCGCATTTTTCCAATTGTATTTGAATCTTCTGTCTTTATGCATTCTCCCTTCTGTTGCTTTTATAAAAGCAAAATCAAGAGAAAGGTCTTTGTCCTTCATCTGCTTCACCATTTCCCAATTTATTCGCCCCTGATGATGCGATACATCTATTCCGTGAACTTTATATTGAGTAGGTATTTTAATTCCAAACTCATGGTATCTTTTATAATGAATAGGAAATAGCTTTTCGTAAACATCTCGCAAAGGATAAAATTCATTGGCTACATAAAAAGAATTCGCAATCAAAAACACCCAAACAAGGATTTTAATCCCTACTTGACTCTTTTCTTTCTTCTTTTTACGTTTCGTTTTAGCCATTATTAATGTCAGTAATTTTTATTTTAACTATTTATTAAATAACAATTTAATTAAATTTTTATAAAAATATATAGTAAGTTTTTGTTGATTTTTACTTTTTGTACCCAAATAAGATTGCTCAATTTTGGGACATAATTAAAACAAAAACTAAAGTTATGAAAACTATCAAAAAATATATACTCGGAGCTGCACTATTATTCAGTTCGACTATTTATGCTCAAAACGAAGTGAAAGAAACCTGTACAGTTCTAGATATACAAGTGAAAGGCGAAGGAATGATAAATTCTAATGAAGCCGGAAACTTGACTAGACACCTAATGAACAAACTAAATGTATATACCATTAGCTATGATCAAGACATAAACTATGTATTGAATGAGGAAAAAGGAAAAGAAACCAACTCCAATTTATCATACTCGTGTTACAGTATTCAATGTTTAGAAAAAATAGGTAAACTATTGAAAACAGATAAAATGCTGAGTGGATATGTAGAGAGAACTAGAGAAAATGTGATTATCTCTTTTAGAGAATTTGACGTGAACTCAGGAAAAATTACTCGTTCAAAATCTAGAGAATACAAAAACATTCCCGAACAACTCAAAAACATGATTTTGATAACCCTACAAGACATGTACTTGTTTGATAAGGATAAGCAACTAGATGATTATTTGACAAAATTAGAAAGTAGAGAAAGCCCTGTGAATAATCCAAACATAAAAAGATTGAACCTTTCTGGTGTGAGAATGGGAGTTGTACATGTGTTTGGCGAGAACGGAAAAAGATTGGGAGAATCTGAATCTGTGGGAGGATTTGATGCTTCTTCTACTCTATTTCAGTTTGGATATCAATTTGAAAGACAATACTTAAACCAAGGAAGAGTACAAGGATTATTTGAATTTATCCCTACAATTACAGGACTGGAGCAAGGATTATTCCTGCCTTCTATGACTATATTACACGGATTAAGAGACAATAAATCGGGAATAGAATTTGCATTTGGACCTACTTTTGGGCTTACCAAAGTAACGGAAGGTTACTATGACGAAGGAAACAGGAAAAGAAGTAACGAATGGACAGATACGACACAAAACCCGAACGAAATGTACACGAGAATTGATAGCCGTGGAGATGTGAAACTAACAGCAGGTTTCTTGTTTGGAGCAGGGTTCAGTATAAAAAGTGGAGATTTGAATATTCCTGTAAATGCTTTTGTAGTAATGCAAAAGAAAAGTTTTAGAGCAGGAATTTCATTTGGTTTTAATGCTAAGGGTAACTAATGTTCTAGATGGGTACACCCCTATTATATTGCAAAAAAAAATGCCTTCCTTTCTAAATGAAAGGAAGGCTTTTTCATTAAAATTAATTTACACAAGGACTATTCTCCTTCCATCAATTCAGCTATTTCTAGCCATTCCATTGATTTTTCATCCAATGTTTCAGTAGTCTTTTTCAAGTCATCAGCCAATTTCTGCAATCCATCTGGCGACAAACTAGCATCATACATTTTTTCTGTAATCGTCTTTTTCTGTTCTTCCAATTTAGCAATTTGAGACTCTAGTTTCATAAACTCTTTTCTCTTGTTGTTACTAATTACAGGCTTATTTTTTGGCTTCCCTTCTTTCTCTATAGAAGTTTCATATTTGTCTGATCTCTCACTTTTTTCTACTCTTTTTGCCGATTTACTGTCTTCGTTATCTTGTTTTAGTAATTCACGATATTTCGTGTAATTACCCAAGATATCTTTTATTTTTCCTTTTCCTTTAAAATAGAAAATATGATCACATACTTTATCAATAAAGTACCTGTCGTGAGAAATTACAATTAAGCAACCTTGAAACAAATCCAAGAAGTTCTCTAAAGCTTGAATCGTGTAGATGTCCAAATCATTGGTAGGCTCATCCAGGATTAAGAAATTAGGATTTTCCAATAAGATTGTCAACAAATACAATCTCTTTTTCTCTCCTCCACTCAATAACTCCACTTGTTGGTAATGCATGTCTTTAGGGAAGAAAAACTTCTCCAAAAGTTGAGCAGCAGTTATAGATTTTCCTTTTTCCAAAGGAATAGATTCAGCAATATCTTTTACAATATCTATTACTTTTTTACCATCCTTAAAACTCATTCCTTTTTGGTTGTAATAACCAAATTTCACAGTGTCTCCTGTTACAATTTTTCCAGAATCAGGAGCCAATTCATCCATAATCATGTTAATGAATGTTGTCTTCCCTACTCCGTTTTTCCCTACAATTCCAATCTTTTCGTGACGTTTAAAATTATAGTTAAAATTATCTAACATAATATTATCGCCAAATGACTTGGAAACCTTATGGAATTCAAGAATTTTTGTTCCTAATCTTGTCGATAGCACTTTCAATTCTAATTTAGAATTATCAATCTTTTTTGTAGCTGCTTCTTTCACTGCTCCAAAAGCATCTACTCTTGCTTTTTGCTTAGTTCCCCTTGCTTTTGGTTGTCTTCTTAGCCATTCTAACTCTTTTTTCATTAAGTTTTTAGCTTTGTCAATCGTAGTTTGGTCACTTGCAAAACGTTCAGCTCTTTTCTCTAAATAATAAGAGTAATTCCCTTTATATTTATAACATTCTCCTTGGTCTAGTTCTATAATATCAGAACAAATACTTTCTAAGAAGTATCTATCGTGAGTTACCATAAACAAAGTCAAATTCTTTTGAGAAAGGTATTCTTCTAACCACTCAATCATATCCAAATCCAGGTGATTGGTAGGCTCATCCAAAATCAATACATCTGGGTCGTTCAACAAAACTTTGGCTAGTGCCAATCTCTTGTGCTCACCTCCCGACATTTTTTTAACACTTCTATCAAAATCGTGGTGACCCAAAACAGAAAGAATTTTTTGAGCTTGTTGCTCAGCATCCCAACCTCCTATTCGGTTCATTTCATCCATTGCATCTTGAAACGCTTCCGACTCTGGTGCATTCATTGCTAATTCTTCATACTCTTGAACGATCTTAAATTTAGGAGAATCAAAAATATATTCTTTTATCGTTTCGTATTTATCAAATGAATCGGCTTGATCCAAGAAACCAACTGTAGTGTCGTTTCTCATCACTACTTGTCCAGTATCTGCAGTTTCTAATCCACAAATTATCTTAAGTAAGGTAGATTTCCCTGTACCATTTTTGGCTACAAGGGCAATTTTGTCTCCTTTGTCTATTCCAAAGGTAACTTCATCAAATAATACTCTAACTCCGTATGATTTTGATATGTTTTCTATTGAGAGGTAATTCATGTTTTATTTTAATATAAATCTTGCAGTGTTTCTTGTTTTCTGCTCTAGGTAAATCTGTTTATCTTTTGTCATGCTTGCAATGACTTCGTCAGAGTAATGTCTAATTGTTAGCAAGGTAACGTTTTCATTGTACTTCACAATAAAGGATCCTCTTATTGACTCAAAAAATTGCTCTACTTTCTTCTCTTCGTTTTTAAAACAAAGCGAAAGACTTAGTGCTGAGTTCTGAACCAAATTCACCTTTAACTTGGCTTTGGACAAAGCTCCAAAAATGAAACTCATGTTGTCTTCTGCTATAAATGAAAAATCTTTGGGTGAAATGGAAACCAAAATTTGGTCTTCAATAAAAATATAAGAGGGCAACAAGGCATCAAAAGTAGTTAACTTTTGCACCACTGTCCCTTCTTTTCTTGGATTTATAAAAGATTTAACAAACAAAGGGATTTCTTTATTCTCTAGTGGCTTTATTGTTTTGGGATGAATTATGGTTGCTCCGTAGTAACTCAGTTCTATTGCTTCACGGTAACTCATTTTATCAATCTTGGTAGCTTCAGGAAAATGCTTAGGATCTGCATTCAATACTCCTGGCACATCTTTCCAAATCGTAACACTTTCTGCATCTAAACAATAACCAAAAATAGCTGCCGAAAAATCTGACCCTTCACGACCTAAGGTAGTCATTTTGTCTTCTTCATCACTCCCTATAAATCCTTGTGTTACATTTACTGTATTGCCTGCTTGTGCTTTCACTTTAGCTTCTGTAGCTGTCCAGTCTACTTCTGCCTGTCTGTAATCCGAATTGGTTTTTATCAATTTTCTGGCATCTAGCCAAGTATTATCAATTCCTGAATCTTGTAAATAATTACTAATAATTGTGGTAGACAATAACTCTCCAAAACCTACTAAACTATCGTATGTTCTATCGTATTTAGAATCGTATTTATTTTTTAAAACTGCTTCTAATTGATAAAATAATTCGTTCACCTCTACATACACTTTGTGTCCTTTGTTTGGAAATAAATCCCAAAGAATAACATTATGAAAATCTACAATTTCGTTAATCGATCTCTTTACGGTTTTTGGGCTGTAGCAATAAGAATTAATTAAAAACTCGAATGCATTGGTCATTTTACCCATAGCTGACACTACAATTACTAATTGTTCACCAGAATAATTGGATAATACATTTCCTATATTCCTAACAGATTGGGCATCTTTGACCGAAGCTCCTCCAAATTTAAATACTTTCATACCTCAAAGTTAATAGATACTTTTTCTTTTGCATAAAAAAAGTGCTTGCGATATTCACAAGCACTTTTTTACAACTCAGTATTTCTACTAAATATAAACCTTATTGTTTGATAAATCTTGTAACCCCTACTTTGTTGTTACTAGACACTTTCAAGATGTAAGCTCCGTTTTCTAAATCAGAAACGTCAATGTTGCTAATAGAATTTAAAGATACAGCTTTAACTAATTTTCCATTTACTGAATAGATTTCAGCTCTTTCTACGTTTACTCCAGTAATTGTAACTATAGAGTTAGTTGGATTAGGGTAGATAGAGAATTTTAAATCATTTTCTTCAATAGAAGTAACAGCAGATAATACAATATCTAATGAATCTCTAGGCTCTAATTTGTACTCGTTAAAAGAGTAATAGATTACTCCAGTTACGTCATATCTTACACCTAATGTAGGAGTAAAAGCATACATTACGTCATCTACAACAGCAGTATCTCCTGGCACGTTAGAGTAATCCCATTCTCCAAAACCTGCAGAAGGATTTACACATTTTCCGTTAGATACGATAGCTAATACACCTTCGTACATTTCGTCTTTCATTGTAGTAGAGTTAACACTAATTCCTGCAGGTAAAGTATTTCCTGTAGAGTTAGTAATTAACGTATCGATATCTTTGATTTGAGATAAACCAAAATACTCAGCAACTAAACCTTTGATAGTTACATTATCTCCTCTTGATGGAGAGTTTGTGTTATCATAAACGTAAATCCCGTTCCATGCAGAAGCAGAATCTTGAATCCAGTATCCACTTGCATATGAAGCAGTAACAACACCTGTAGTTTCAACTAAAGAATCTTTGAATGGAGAATCTCCACTTGGATCAGTTGTGTATTGAAGTTCGTAAATAGATCTTGCAGAATAAGAAGGTGCTACAACAGGCGCAGATAATTCAGAAATTACAACTGAATCAAGTGCAGCTCCTAAAGCTGTAGTATTTCTAAAAGAAATAATAAATTCTACTTCTGTTGATGTAGATATAGCAATCGTATCAGTTAATACAACTGGCATTGTTCCACTTAAAGATTGGTAAGATTTATAAACATAATTATTTGAAGAAGTATCTACAGTTGCGATTCTAAAATCTCCTGCAGTTCCTGCCATCCACATTTTTACTTCATAACTTTTACCAGGTACTACTGTAATTCCTTTTGTAGTAAATCTTTTGTGTCCACTTCCTGCGTTAACTAAGTTTGCAAAAGAAGTTCCGTACATTGCTCCTGTAGTTACTTCAGTACAATTTGCAGAATCTAAACTAGTTTTAGTTCCAAAAAAGTCTGTTGGCACACCAGATCCCCAAGAAGATAAGTCACTTTGGAAAACGACTTGCGAGATTGATAAGTTTGCAATAGTTAACATTGCAATTGAGAATAAAATTTTTTTCATAGTATTTTGTGTTAATTTATTTATACAAAAGTACTAACTAGAAAACGAAAAGTCTATTAAATTAACGTTAATTTAAAAATACCTTAGTTGCACCCATTCCTCTTGCCGAATAATGTTCATCCATAAAACTCAAAGTTGGGTAGCTATTTAGCAGATAACGAACCTCTTCTAGCAGTCTGCCATTCCCTACTCCATGAACTATTACAAATTCTCTAGTACCTCTTTTAATGTGCTTATCTATTTCTCTTTTACAAACATCTAGCTGAAAAATTACAATTTCGTGATTGGCCATATGGCTGTGCGAATCCATCAATTTTTCCATATGTAAATCTACAACAGGAATTTGAAATCCTTTTTTTGAAGATTTTGCAAATGGATTTACTTTTACATCTCTATTTTCAAAAGTTTCTATCTCAACTCCGTCAAATGCATTTTTCTTGTAAATTGTAATTTCATTAATAGAGCATTTTCTATCAAAACCATGCTCATCCTCAACAATAAAAATACCTGCAGAGACAACCTCTATAATTTTAAACACTCCTACTTCATCCAAAAAAGTAACTTCGTCATTTACTTGATACATATAAAGGTTATTTAAGGTTAAGGTTTTCTGTGTTTTCTGGCTTCACAGTATCTTTCAAAATTATTGGTTGCAATGTATCTTTTACTTCCTCAATAATTACTTCTTCTAATATTGGATTCATAGATTCATTGCAATTGTATATTGAATTACATCCATTGTATACCAACTCTTCTAAAATAAGATTTGAAGCCAATGCAACTTGAGAATAATTTTGAGAAGCGTTCTTAAATCCTCCAAAAGTATTTTGCCACATTTCTGTAATCAACCACATCCCTCCAGAATCTGGATTCATGTTTTCTATTAGTTTACCTACATTCCCTGCACCTGCATGGTAAATATGCAACACAAATAATTTGAACCATAAGTCATCTTCGTTATAGTATATCCCTTGTTTGTCTAGAATTCTTTTAGCATGAGGAATACAAGATATTCTCAATAATTTGGCTGCACCAATTGCCGATTTTACAAAATCTTTTCTGTCGTCTTGGTATTTATTTACAGTAAGTCCATAAGCTCTAGCTACTGACTTCATTAATTGAAACGGTCCATATGCACCAACAGTAGAATACTGAATTTTCCCTGGGCTTTCAATCAATAAAATGGATTGAGCATACCAAGGATTTACTCCTTGCTCTTCAAACACTTCAATTCCTTTGCTTAAGGTTGGCATTACTTTTTTGAAATCATAAAAATGATTCTTTCCTGAAGTAACGTACAACATTTCGTTAGAATCTAATCCGTAATTGAAACGAATATCCATTCTCACACTATCTTTTTCTTCTTCTGTTTGTGATTTCCATTTACTGAACGATTCATAATACAAAATCTGACGAGTAGCTGCTACATTAATAATGCAAGAATCTGGTGAAAGTTTCATTACTTTTTTCCAAAAATTGGGTTGTGGTAACAAATCCCAACCTTCGTTAAACAATTGCTCATCAGGCACAAAATATGTACATGAACTATCTTCATAATGGTTCACCTCTACAAAATCAAAGGTGAATTGACTTTTTGAGGAAACAAAAACGAATAAAAATAATACGATAAAAAAAGACTTCTTTTTCATGCTACTAAGAACGGTATTTTAAAATTTAATTGATGATTTGATAGTGATTATTTAACAACTATTTATCGTTAATAACTCTTATACAGATTAACCTATACATTTATTGTGCCTTTTTCTAATTACCTAAGAATAAAAACCTGTGCTATTCTCAGTGAGATCCTGAACTAAATTCAGGATGACACGCGTTAATTTAATAGATGAGGCTTTATTACTCTGATTTTTGATAAGGAAACGAATTGAGATTACAACTTATCTATCCTTTTTTAATAAGCTTGCTTTAGGTAATGTTAGAACAAAAACTGAAAGTATATCGAGAACCTCAGATTTAATTGAAATATTTTTATCTTTGAACCTCATTAATTTTGAAATCAAACTATGGAAACAATAACTCCTTATAAACCTACCTATAAAGTAAGAATTGTAACAGCAGCCTCTCTTTTTGACGGGCATGATGCTGCTATTAATATTATGCGAAGAATCATTCAGTCTACTGGATGTGAGGTAATTCATTTGGGCCATGACAGAAGTGTAGAAGAAGTTGTAAACACTGCAATTCAAGAAGATGTGCAAGCTATTGCAATGACATCTTACCAAGGAGGACATACAGAGTACCTTAAATATATGTATGACTTGCTTAAAGAAAAAGGAGCAAACCATATAAAAATATTTGCTGGAGGAGGCGGAACAATACTTCCTACAGAAATTGATGAATTACAAGCTTATGGTATTACTAGAATATACCATCCAGATGATGGAAGAGCAATGGGATTGCAAGGAATGATAAATGACTTGGTACAACAAAGTGATTTTGCTGTGGGTGATAAACTAACAGATGAAATAAAAACTTTGGGAGAAAAAAGAGTTACATCTATCGCTAGATTGATAAGTGCCGCAGAAAATTTCCCAGAAAATGCTAAAGAAGTAATGGACGAAGTTCATGAAATGGCTAAAAAAGTAAAAACTCCTATTCTTGGGATTACAGGAACAGGTGGAGCAGGAAAATCATCTTTAGTAGATGAATTGGTGAGAAGATTTTTAATTGATTTTCCTGAAAAAAATATAGCGATTGTATCAGTAGATCCATCAAAAAGAAAAACAGGTGGAGCATTACTAGGTGATAGAATTAGAATGAACGCGATTAAAAACGATAGAGTTTATATGCGTTCGTTAGCTACAAGACAATCTAACCTTGCCTTGAGTAAACACGTAGCAGAAGCGTTATTGATATTGAAAGCTGCCAACTACGATTTGATAATTCTTGAAACTTCTGGAATTGGACAATCTGATACCGAGATTATGGATCACTCGGATGTTTCTTTGTATGTAATGACTCCAGAATTTGGAGCAGCTACACAATTGGAAAAAATTGATATGCTTGATTTTGCTGATTTGGTTGCAATAAACAAATTTGACAAAAGAGGTTCGCTAGATGCATTAAGAGATGTGAAAAAGCAATACATGAGAAATAATCACTTGTGGGACACTCACCAAGATGATTTACCAGTTTTTGGAACTATTGCTTCTCAATTTAACGATCCAGGAATGAATACGCTTTACAAAGCGATAATGGATAAAATTGTTGCAAATACAGAAGCTAAAGATTTAGTTTCTAATATTGACATTACTGATGAAATGTCTGAAAAAATATTCGTCATCCCTCCTGCTCGTATTCGTTATTTATCAGAAATATCAGAAAGCAACAGAGCTTATGATGAACAAGCAAAAGAACAAAGTGAAATTGCTCAGAAACTATTTGGAATATACAAAACGATAGAATCTGTAAATAATGCTCCGGTAATTACAAACTCAATAGGAATTGACGAAGAATCACTTACCTTAACAGAGGACAACAAAGAACTTGTAGGATTATTATTAAAAGAATTTGCAAGAATAAAAATGGACTTAAACCCGCACCATTGGGAATCTATTTTGAATTGGAATGATAAGGTAAAGAAATACCAAGACCCTTTATATATATTTAAGGTAAGAGACAAAGAAATTAAGATTGAAACTCACTCTGAGTCTTTATCACACTTACAAATACCAAAAATCGCCTTACCTAAATACACTGCTTGGGGAGATTTATTGACTTGGATTTTACAAGAAAATGTTCCCGGAGAATTTCCTTATACTTCAGGACTTTACCCATTCAAAAGAACTGGGGAAGATCCATCAAGAATGTTTGCAGGAGAAGGAGGTCCAGAAAGAACAAACAAACGTTTTCATTATGTAAGTCAAGGAACACCTGCAAAAAGATTATCTACTGCTTTTGATTCTGTAACACTATACGGAAACAACCCAGATGCCAGACCAGATATTTACGGAAAAGTAGGAAACTCGGGTGTTTCTATCTGTTGTTTAGATGATGCAAAAAAATTATACTCAGGATTTGATTTAACACACTCGTTAACTTCAGTATCTATGACAATAAACGGCCCTGCTCCTATGCTTCTTGGGTTCTTTATGAATGCAGCAATTGATCAAAATTGTGAGAAATACATAGTTGAAAATGGATTGGAAAAAGAAGTAGAGAAAAAAATACTTGCTAAATACAAAAAGGCTGGAACAAAAAGACCTGCCTACCAAGGAGAATTACCAGAAGGAAATAATGGACTTGGACTAATGTTGCTTGGTGTAACAGGTGATGAAGTATTGCCGGCAGATGTTTATAACAAGATTAAAGTAGAAACTTTAACACAAGTTAGAGGAACAGTACAAGCAGATATATTAAAAGAAGATCAAGCACAAAACACGTGTATTTTCTCTACAGAATTTGCATTGAGATTAATGGGAGATGTACAAGAGTACTTTATTGATAACGCAGTTAGAAACTTCTATTCGGTATCAATTTCTGGATATCACATTGCCGAAGCGGGATCTAACCCAATTACGCAACTTGCTCTAACACTGAGTAATGGATTTACTTACGTAGAATATTATTTAAGTAGAGGAATGGATATCAATAAATTTGGACCAAACCTTTCTTTTTTCTTTTCAAACGGAATTGACCCGGAATATGCAGTGATAGGACGTGTAGCTAGAAAAATTTGGGCGAAAGCCATGAAGAACAAATACAAAGCTAATCCTAGAGCTCAAATGTTGAAATATCACATTCAAACTTCTGGAAGATCATTGCATGCTCAAGAGATTGATTTTAACGATATCAGAACATCTCTACAGGCATTGTACGCGATTTACGATAACTGTAACTCGTTACATACAAATGCCTATGACGAAGCAATTACTACTCCTACTGAAGAGTCAGTAAGAAGAGCAATGGCAATACAATTGATTATTAATAAAGAATTGGGATTAACTAAAAATGAAAATCCAATACAAGGTTCATTTATTATAGAAGAATTAACTGACTTAGTTGAAGAAGCTGTATTAATGGAATTTGACAGAATAACAGAGCGTGGAGGAGTTTTAGGTGCCATGGAAACAATGTACCAAAGAAGTAAGATACAAGAAGAAAGTATGTACTACGAAACTCTTAAACACAATGGAGAATTCCCAATTATAGGTGTAAATACTTTCTTGAGTAAAAATGGATCGCCAACAATTGTACCTGCCGAGGTTGTAAGAGCTTCTGAAGAAGAAAAACAATATCAGTTGGAGATGTTGAAAAACCTTAAAGAAACAAATAAGGATAAAGTAGAAGAACAAATAACTCTAATTCAAGAAGCTGCAATACAAAACAAGAATATTTTTGAATACTTGATGGAGGCAACTAAATTCTGTTCTTTAGGAGAAATTACTGATTCATTATTTGAAGTTGGAGGACAGTACAGAAGAAACATGTAAGAAGAAAATATAGTTTGGTAATTAACCCAATTATTACTTTTAAGCAAGATATTATCGTAATTAATTATGATTTAATATCTTGCTTTTTTTATTGAATGAAAATTTCCGTGTAATTAAATGATTAAATTGTTTAAAAAATAACATTTTTTTGTAATTTTAAGCATTATTAAATTTATCAAACACCACAAATGAAAAAAACATTATTATTTCTTTCTTTATTATTTATTATTCAAATTGGTATTTCTCAAGTAGGGATGCATTTTGATGGAACTAACGATTACATTCAAACTTCATACAGAGGTGTAACTGCTGGAAATGACAGAACTTTTGAAGCTTGGATATTAATTGATACAGGAGCTCCAACATCAAACCTATGTATTTTAGATTATGGGGCAAATAACGCCTATTCTAGAAACACCTTTATGGTAAACGGAAGCAGAAGACTAGCTTTCTTTTCTGGAAACGCAAACTTATCTGCTCCAGCAAACGCAATTCCTGTTAACACATGGACACATGTTGCTTTTGTATTAAGCAGTGGAACAGGATATTTATATATAAATGGAGTTCAAGTAGGAACAGGTTCATTGGCAGGAGTATATTCGCCATTAGTTGGAGAGAATGTGAAAATTGGACAAAGAGTTGCAGGAGGAAATCTTCCTTTTAATGGGAACATTGATGAAGTAAGAATATGGGATGTAGCTAGAACTGCTGCTCAAATTACTGCTGATATGAATGCAGAATTTTGTAGTTTACCTGCAAACCTTACTGCTTACTACAGATTAAACGAAGGATCTGCATCAGGAACCAACACTGCTATTACATCAGTAACAGATGATGCAGGTACTAATAATGGAGTTATAAATGGATTTGCTTTAACAGGAACTTCTTCAAATTATGTAACTGGAGCAAACCTTACACCAGGATTTAGCAAATTCACATACAAAGATTCACTTTGTAATCCATACACAACAACAGGAGGAAAAACTTTTTCTACTACAGGAGTCTATTACGATACTTTATCAAATTCAGTAAGTTGTGATAGTCTTATCGTTTATGATTTATTCTTTACCTCTGTTAATGATTCTATTTACCAATCAGGAAACGATTTAATTTCTTATGATACTTGGGCAAATCACCAATGGATTGATTGTAACAATGGAAATGCACCAATAACAGGAGAAAATTCAGATGATTTTACCCCAACAAACACAGGAAGCTATGCAGTAATTGTGAGCAAAGGATCTTGTTCTGATACTTCAGATTGTATATCGGTAGTAATAAATCATGCAGGAATTAATGAAAACTCTATCAATAGTTATTTTGAATTATACCCTAACCCTACTTCATCTGTTATTACTATTAAGAATATTGAAAACAAAAACATCATTGGACTTTCTATTTTAGATGTTACAGGAAAAACTGTATTGAACAGAACAAACAATATTACATCTAAAGTAAATGTTGAATTATTAGAAAATGGTGTTTACTTCATGAAGGTTATGACCGAAGAAGGAGCAGCAACAATTAAATTTATAAAAAACTAAAAGTATTACTTGATAATACCGATTTAGGCTTTAAGCCTTTTAAAGCATATTAATCTCAAAGAATCGTTCAGATTCTTTGAGATTTTTTTTTACATGAGTTATTAAAATTTGGTATCTTTGAGAGTAACCATATTTAATAAAAAAACAAACTATGAGCAATATAACACTAGGCGGAACACCAATTTCTACAAAAGGAGAATTTCCTAAAGTAGGAGATAAATTACCAAACTTCAGATTAATAAAATCTGATTTATCTGAATTAACAAACGAAGACCTAAAAGGAAAAAAAGTTGTTTTCAATATTTTTCCGAGTGTAGATACAGATGTGTGTGCAATGCAATTGGGACAATTTTCTAATAAACTAAAAGACAGAGAAGATGTAGCATTAGTTTTTGCTTCAATGGATTTACCCTTTGCTTTGAAAAGATTTTGTGGAGACAAAGGAATTGAAAATGCAGTAACAACATCTGATTTTAGACATAAATCTATTGCAAACAATGGAATAGAAATGGCTGACGGAGCACTTGCAGGACTTTACGCAAGAGGCGTTATGGTAACAGATGAAAACGGTACAATTACTTACAGTGAGTTATGTAAAGACATTGTAGACGAACCAAATTATGAAGCTGCTATAAAAGAATTGTAAAAAACGATTCTTGATACATTTTTTAATCACACGAACCGTAACTGACTTTATGCTATTGTCGGTTCGAGTGATTTTATAAAGAGAAATGGAATAAAACAAACCCATGAAATTTAATAAAGAATTCAAAGCTGCGGTATTGCAAATGCCTCAGGCCGAAAAAGACAAATTACTCCTGCAATTGTTAAGAAAGGATACGGTTATGAGCAGTAAACTGCAATTTGATTTATTAGATAACAAATCGGTAGATGAACGACAATTGGCAATGGAAGAAACCATTAAAACCAAAGTAGCTTATTTTGCAACAAGAAGATATTCTACTAGCTATTTACTAAAACGATTGAGAAGCGTTAGCACCTTAATTACAGAGCATGTAAAAATCACTAAAGATAAAATGGGAGATTCTTACCTTAATCTCATTTTACTAATAGAAACGCTAGAACAGTTTAAAACCAAATTACAAGAGTCAACACCAGGTCAAGGTAGAAAAATAGGCGTTTATTTTGTTTCCAAAGCCTTCAAAATTCTAATTGGCATTACTAAATTACACGAAGATTACTTTCTTGAATACCGAGATAATCTTGAGAAATTGGGTGAACTTTTCAGAAAAAACCAGCACATGATGCGTGCTGCAAAGCAAAATGGATTTAATGTAGATTGGTTATTAACTACAGAGATTCCCGAAAACATTGAAGAGATATATAAAGAAATAAAAAGTCAAGGTTATTTATCTAGTAAAACCTATTTGGCTACACCTGATTATAAAGTAGCAGAATAAGTCCACACATTAAATTATGTTTTTTTTTAAATCTTGATTATTTCAACTAATTATTTTTAATTATATTGAAATAAAAAAAAATATGCATCCGGAAAACTACATCAATTCTACTCATTATTACACTTTATTATTACATGTCATGTCAGGTGTAATTTGTTTAATTACAGGCTTCATAGCAATATTTGCAAATCCCAAAGGAGGGAATTTACATAAAAAAGCAGGTATCGTTTATTTTTGGAGTATGGTGGTAATATTTGTTACTTCAGTAATCTCTATTACCTTTTTTCGCTTTCAATTCTTCTTGTTTTTGATTTCTATATTTAGTTTTTTTCTATGTTTTACTGGCTACCGAGCAATAAAACGAAAACAACCCAATGAAGTAAAATGGTTTGACAAACTTGTAGCGTATGCAGGAGTGCTTGCTGGAATTTCATTAATTGGATATGGAATCAAAGTAATTATTGCAAATGGAGATATGGGTTTTGCATCTATTTGTGCCGTATTTGGTTTCTTACTTGCTGCCAATGCATATAAAGATGTAAAACATTTTAGAAAAACAGAATATGAGAAACTATGGTGGTGGTTTCATCACCTTAATATGATGATGGCCTCTTTCATTGCGGCATTTACTGCATTTCTTGTTAATAACATTTATAAAGTAATAGACTTAGGAAAGTGGGGATTTATTTTCTGGTTATTACCCACAATAATTATCGTTCCCATAATGAACAAATGGACCAAATACTACAAAAGGAAATTCGAGATTGATTAATTGAGATAAAAACGTAAATTTGAACAAATAATCATTTAATGCTACCAATTCAATGTCCTTTTTGTCAACATAACCTTCACTTTAACGGAGAAAGAAGTTATGTCTGTGAAAACAACCACAATTTTGATTTATCAAAAGAAGGTTATCTTAACTTATTACCTGTGAATAAGAAAAAATCTAAATCACCTGGCGATAATGATATGATGGTAAAAGCTAGACGCGAATTTTTGGAAGAAGGTTTTTATGATCCCTTGATGCTGGAAATAAAATCTGTGATAGGTTCCGAATTATCATTTGAAAAGGAAGAAATAAACATTCTTGATTCTGGATGTGGCGAAGGCTATTATTCTGAAAATGCATTAACCAATCTAAAAGGATTAAAATCTAACTTAATTGGTACAGATATTTCTAAATTTGCTGTGAAACATGCAGCAAAGAAATACAAGGACAATTTCTATTTTGTGAGTTCAATTTACAATTTACCCGTAAAAAAAGATAGCATAGATTTAATTTTATCGGTCTTCTCCCCTAACGATTCTATGGAATTTGGTAGAGTTTTGAATGAGAAAGGTTATTTGATAATTGTTAGTCCTGGAGAGAATCACATGAAGCAATTGGCCGAATTAATTTACGATTCGTTTAGACCTCACGAATATAATATCATTGAAAAAATAGGAGAACCATTTACTCATGATTCTACCCACAGAAAAACATTTGAGATAGAAATAAACGACTCTTCAATGTTGCAAAATTTACTAAAAATGACACCTTATTATTGGAATACAAGTAAAGAAGCTCAAGCAAAAATTGAAAACTGCAAGGCAATTAAAATTACTTGTGATTTTAATATTACTGTCTTTAAGTTAGCTTAAAATTTTACATTTCTTCAATCATGAAGATAAGCGAATTCATAGGGCAAGTTACAATTCCTGAATTGGCTTGTTGAATATTGGAAATCCCAATTTTATCCCCACTAGTTACACTTATAATTTTAGAAATACTAGCTGTAGATTCATTGTGCCCAGAAAACGAACGCATGTAAGCATTAGAACCAAAACCATCTTCCACTACATTATTTTTTACTATTGTCAAAGCTGCATTGGTTCTTTCTATGGTTGTGTTTTGGTGCTGAAAAACTGTAACTTTATAAGTAGCTGTTTTATTAATTGTAATTCCATCAATTGAAACCGTAAAGTTAGTTGGGTCATTTGTTACATGAGAAGATGCCAAAGGATTTATCCAAGTAAAAACGGTATTCACTGCAGAGTTTATATCTCCAGAAAGAACATTAGTTACCTGAATGTATGAGCGAACTGAAGAAGCTCCAGAAACACCTTTTAAATTTGTTTGAAAACTCCAAACACCTGCAGATTTTGAATATAAATCTCCTGTAGAAGTATTGAGGTATTCATCATCATTATTACCCAAAGAACTAGCAGGAATTGTTCCTCCATATAGTCTTATGGCAGGTGTATTCTTACTTGGTATACGAAACCAAGCAACAGCCTTTCCTCCTTCTGTTGCACTTAATGCACTTACGGTTTGAAACGTGACTACATCTCCTGCACTAAATTGTAACGGAGTAAAAGAACTATTTATCGCATTGGGAGAAGCAGTACCAGATCTATGTGTAGTTGCTATGTTATTTTTATAAACCTCCACTTCTGCAGATCCCGATCGTGAAGTAAGACCAACTGCAAACAGCTCACAATTCATAGGAATAATAATTCCAAACCCTACTTGAGAATTATCTCCATTACCGAATGCCCATTGAAAACTCAAATCGGATAAAGCTGAGGATCGCTCGGCATAAATTGGAAAAACAGAACCATTGATTGTATCCAATAAATCATAAAAAATAGAAGAGACTTTAGTTGAGTCCATCCCAATTCTAGAAAGTCCTCCATTGGTTAACCCAATGTAATAATTATCGTTTATTGTGTCAAGATATAAATCACCTTCAAAAGCCGTTTTATTCGTATTTATTGTTGTAATCTGTGTTGGATTATAAAATTGAGAATAAGCTAAAGAATTGCAGATAATAATTATATAAATAAAAAGAGTCCTTTTTAGTAAAATCATACACGGTAGTTTGTAAAATTGTATTTTGCACCTAATATATTTAATATTTGAATAAAAAATAAATAGGTTAACAAAACAATAAAACTTAACCTAGAATTTACTTTTACCGATATCATCTTCTTATTACTTAAAAGAATCATGTAAATTAACTATATCTCAATATTTTAAAAATGAAAACTTCAACTATTGACATTTTTTTTCTATCTTGAATAAAAATAATATAATATGAAAAAAGCACTATTAACATTCTCTATATTTTTAACCACTCTTATCTTATCAATTAATTCCTATTCCCAAAACGCTTTAAGTCTTGACGGAGCAAATGATTACGTAAATTGTGGAAACAGTACTTCGCTTAATATTACAGGTACTGCACTAACTTTGGAAGCTTGGATCTACCCTACTTCATGGAAAACTCAAGTTTGGCAAGGAAATATAATTAGTAAAGAAGGAACAGGAACTGGATATATGCTGAGAGCAGGTGCAAACGGAACTCTTAACATGAACATTGGAAACGGACCCGGAACAAATTCTTGGCATGAATTATCGTCTAGTACAGGAACTTTATCCTTAAACACTTGGCAACATGTAGCTGGAACTTATGATGGAGCTTTCATGAGAATTTATGTAAATGGTGTACTAATTGATTCACTAGCAAAAACAATATCCATGACTGGAACAGCTTCTGTTAGTTTATATTTAGGAGAATCCCCTTCTTATTCGGGAAGGTATTTCCCTGGGAAAATTGATGAGGTGAGAATATGGAACATTGCTAAGACAAAAGCAGAAATAATTACAAATATGAATAATGAGTTATGTACTCTTTCTTCCAACTTAAAAGCTTATTACACATTTAATCAAGGAATTGCGGGTGGAGCAAATTCTACAATTACTACATTGACAGATCTTTCTGGAAATTCCAATACAGGAACCTTAATCAACTTCTCATTATCTGGTGCTACTTCTAATTGGACCACAGGCCAAAACTTGGTTCCTGGTGTTGTTACAAGCACGAACTCTGTAACCACGTGTGGTTCATATACAATGCCTGATGGTCGAGTAATTACAACTGCAGGAACTTATTACGACACACTTTCTACTTCTGGAGCTTGTGATAGTTTAGTTGCCTATTCTATCTCTTTTTCTTCTGCTCACATTGCCAACTCATATACTTCTGCCGCTTGTTTATCTTATACAATGCCCAATGGAAACTTGATTAGTACTTCTGGGGTTTATTACGATACAATTTCTGCTTCAGGGTCCTGTGACACTCTTAACGAATATACAATTACAATTTCTGCAGGCGTAGATGATTCTGTATATCAATCTGGAAACAAATTAATTTCTTTTGACACGTGGGCTCCTGCCCATCAATGGGTAGATTGTAATGCCGGATTCACTCCTATTACGGGACAAATAACCAAAACATATACCCCTACCACTACAGGAAGTTACGCAGTAATTGTAACAAGAGGGTCTTGCGTAGACACTTCTGACTGTATATCAGTTGTTATAAATAACACAGGCATTAATTTATTAGATATATCAAATGAATTTGAAGTATACCCTAATCCAACAAAGGATATACTTAATTTTAAAAATTTTGAAAACCAAAACATTACTAGTTTAGCTATTATGGATGTTACTGGAAAGTATGTAATCTTGAAATTTGGAAAACTAGATAATTCTATCAATATAGAATCTTTAAATTCTGGTGTCTATTTTATTAAAATTAGTACCGAAAAAGGTCTAGCGACACTAAAATTTATAAAAGAGTAATGTTATACACTGCACTATGAGTTATTGTGTAACTTTTTTTTAAATGTTAATTGGTCCAATCAGTTTAATAAACAATCTTTTGAATTCTTAGTAATTATGAAATTATTTAGGGTAATACTGTTGTACTTTCTGTTCGTTCCTTTCGGAGCTATTTCCCATGATGATCCAAAAAGAACCGAAATTGGAGACGAATTCTCTTTTAGAACAAAATCCTATGGAAAAAAAGAAGGCTACAGTATAAAGAGTCAACATTCTAGCATTGTAGATAAGTTCGGAACTCTATGGGTTGGAGGAACAACCGAAAACCTTGTTCTTAATCAATTAAATGAAGGGGGTGTTGGTTTATTTTATTTTAATGGAACTCGATTTCAAGAATATCCTTTGCCAGATGATTTAAAACAGGCCATAAAAATTAAATTATTAGCTGGTACTAATAATGAATTTTTCGTTTTATTTAAGTTTCAAAAGCACATTAAAGTATTTTCTATTGACCCTATTAGCTTAACATACACAGAGCTAATCCAGCCAATGAAAAGAACAGATGATATTGTATCTGTAAAAATGGTAGAGTTGAGAAAAGGAAAATTTATCATTTATAATTACAATGATAAATCTTTAATATATGAAATAACTGAGAACCATAAATTCAAGTTATTTATTGATTATCAATTTAATAAAAAAGGAAGTACTTTTTTCGAGAAAGTGATAGAACTTAAATCATCCGTAGTTCTTAATGATATTCACTCGGGTATATACCTTTTAAAAGACTCTGATAAATCGATTAAAAAATTATCTCCTATTGATTTGGGCGTTAAATTAAAAAAAGACAAAAAGATAAAAATTGTCTCTTATTTTAATCTGAGGGATACCGTTTTCTTTAAATTTAATGTTGACGACAGCTACTTTTATCTTAATCCATTAGACTATAAATGGTACAAAACAAACGCTAAGCGATTTCCTTTTACCGAAAATATAGATTATAATTTATTTAGCGATAAAAGTGATTACTTACAAGTGTTGTTTCAAAAAAACGAAGAAATAAATAGGTTAAATTTTTATTTAAAAGAAGATAATAAACTTACAGCTAGTATCCCATTGCCTAATTTTAACCATTACACTTATTTAAATTCTAGAGATTATAACAAAGAGGTTTTTGTATTGTGCAAGAATCAAATAATTCAAATTTCATTCCATAAGAAAAAGATAAAAACCTTTTTAAATAAATTCAGTATTAGGTCTATTTCTCAATTATCCGAAAATAAAATTTTGGTAGGGACTGAACAAAATGGACTAATGGAAATTGATTTGTTTACAGGAGAGGAAAAAGAATATATAAAAAATACGTTCAATTGCGACATGAAATTGAATACAGGAATCTACGCAGATAAAGATGGGATATATGTAAATTTCATGAGTGGATTGAGCTACATAGATAGAAAAACAAAAGAAACAAGCTGCTATAGTCTCTACCCTATTACTACTCTAAAAAATAAAGGAGATAATATTTATTACGGAACCAATGGGTTTAAACTTATGCGGTTCGACAAAAAACTAAGAAAACACATTCCTTTGGCAGAAACAAAAGGAATATTTGTTGAAGAATTAGAATTTGTAGGAGACACTATTTATTGTGCCACACACTCTGGATTGCTAATGTATTACAATGGAAAAACAGAAATAATTGACAACCCTCTAGGTAAATATAGTTATTTGTGTATTATAAAACACCCTACTTTAGGACTGCTACTTGGTTCTATAGAAGGTAAAGTTTTTCAATTCGACCCTCAGACTAAAAAATTTAGAACTCTCTACAATGATTTGTTTAATTCTAGTATTGCTACGCTAGTATTGGATGATAATAATGATATCTGGATTAATTCTTTTAAAGGATTTATTCATTATAAAATTAAAGATAAATCAACAATTAGATACGGGGTACATGATGGGTTTTCACATAATGAAGCCAACAGGCATAGTTCTTTAAAACTAAAAAATGGAAATTTACTTATTGGAACTCTAAGAGGTCTTAACTATTTTAACCCAAATACATTAACATTAAATAAAATTGAATCCTCTCTTAAATTTACGGCAATTAAATATTTAAGGGATGACCAAAAAGAAAGAATTATTATTTCTCCAAAAGACTTAAACAATATTGATAGAATAAGTTTAACTCCCTCCAATAGAAATATTCATTTGTTTTTTGGTTTTGATGATTTACTTGGATTAAATGAAGATTTGAAATATAAGTATAGGCTAAATAATGGGCCTTGGCGAATAGGGAATGATTTTGGAGAATTATTTTTAGGGAACCTTGCTCCTGATGATTACAACCTAGAAATTATTGCAATAAATCAATTAGAAACCGAAATTGGTTCGCCCATAAAGTTGACGATTATTGCTAAACAGTTTTTATATAAAACCAGCTGGTTTTTATTGCTAGCAAGTATTCTAATTTCAATAATTATTTTTGGGATTACTTTTCAATACATAAAAAATCAAAAACTAAAACAATATTTTTCTGATAAGATAATAAATGCCCATTTGGTTGAGCAAGTTTTATTATCCGAAAAACTGCATGACAGTGTGGGACAAAAGCTTTTACTAACTAAGAATAACCTTATACTGCACAAAAAAATTCCTAAAGAAGAGCTTACCCATTTGGATGAAGTTATATCAGAAATACGAAATATTTCTCATGACTTACACCCAATTCAATTTAAAGAATTGGGATTGAAAAAATCAGTTATCAATTTGGTAGAAGATTTTCAGAGAAATTCTTCTATTTATTATTCTCATAACATTGATTGTCTTAACTTTATGCTTACCTTAGAAAAAGGGATAATCCTTTTTGGAATTATTCAAGAATGCTTGAATAACGTAGAAAAACACTCAGAGGCTGATGCCTGCCGTGTAAATATTTATATAGAAGGTAAAAGATTGAAACTGCAAATTAAAGACAATGGTAAAGGCTTTCAGTTGAATAAAACAATTAGGAAATTTTCATTAGGTTTGAAAACAATAAAAGAAAAAGCAGGATATTTGGATGCTAATTTGACTATTGAATCTAAGCTAAACGAAGGTACCACAGTAGAATTATCAATTAAAATAAATACTAAATAATGGAAGAGCTAAAAATATTACTTGTTGATGATCATCCTTTAATTTTACAAGGAACCGAAGGTTTCTTAAACTCTTTAGGATATTCTAATGTTCTCACTTCTACTAATGGGATGGATGCTTATAATATCATTCTTAAAGAAAGTCCTGATGTATTAATTTTGGATTATAGTATGCCTAAATTAAATGGGTTGGAATTAGCTAAACTTTGTAAAAAAGAAAAATTGAATTCGAAAATTATTCTTTTGACTCTTCAAAAAAATGAATTAATCCTAAAAGAAATAGACAAAACGATAGACGGTTATTTGCTAAAAGAGGATACTCTTGATCAACTCAAAGAATGTATTGACTCTGTAATTAACAACAAGAATTATGTAAGCAACAACATTTATGAATCTTCCTTATCTTATGTAACTTCTTCTGATCTTCTAGATTCATTAACTGCATCAGAAATAAAAATATTAAAAAATATTGCTCAAAATAAATCTTCTCAATCTATAGCTGATGATTTATTTATATCGATAAGAACGGTAGAAAAACACAGAAGTAATATTATTCATAAATTGGGTTTATCTAAAAAAGGTAAACCATTAAAGCAATTTGTAATGGCTAATAAAGATCATTTTAAATTCTAAACATTTTTATAATGGTAATCGTCTTGAATACATTTGTTCATTGATAATTAAAAAAGCATCCTAATTACTTAGGGTGCTTTTTTTTGATCATTTGTGGGGTGCTACTTCCCCACCCTGTTTTATTAAATTATTTTCCAATCTAATATATTATTTGACAATAAAAAAGGGCTAGTGAAAATTCACTAGCCCTTTATAGTATATTCAATTATTTCTTTTATCTAATAACAACTGGTTTTATTACTTTAGAATCCTTGTCTTGTATTACTATATAGTACATTCCTGAGGCAAGAACTTTGTTGATTTTTATCTGAGTAGCAGTAGAATGTTTTTCTTTAAACACCAGTTTACCTGCTGCAGTATACATTGTCAATTCTATGTCAGATTTCATTTCATCAAATAATATGGTGAACTCTCCATTATTAGGATTTGGATAAATATTAAGTAACCCTAAACTATTATCCTCTTCAATACCTACTGAGCTTATAGAAGAACAGCTACTTGTATCTGTACAAAAGTCTTTTGTTATTTCTACTGAAAATTTTCCATTACGTGTTGGAGAATAACTTCTTTCTGTAGCTCCAGCAATTGGAGCAAATCCTGCATCACAATCCAACCATTGATATGATGTTGCTGCAGCTTCACCAGAAGTCAATGTATTGGCAGAAACACTTACTGTGTTATTTATTGACGTAACTGTTAAGTCTAGTGTAATTACCGAATCACATCCTGCTGCATTGTTCATAATATAAGTTGCTACTGAATTATTTGCAGAATATGTTACTCCATTTATCCAGGTAAACAGCCCACAACTAGTTTGTACATCTGTATAATAAGTTGTTTGTTGGAAAGTCAAATTTAATGTAATTACTGAGTCACATCCCACTGAATTTGGTATTATGAAAGTAGCATTAATATTAGTACCTGGAGTATAAGTAACTCCATCTATCCAAGTATATGAACCACAACCTGTATGCACAAATGTAGAAGAAGTAGAATGTTTAATCGTTAAGTCTAACGTGATTATTGAATCACATCCTGTAGAACTAACCAAAGTATCTTTTGCTGTATTGTTATTTGCAGTATAAGTTACCCCGTTTATCCATAAGTAAGAATCACATGCTAACTGAACATCTGTAAATGTCTTAGTATGGTTAATTGTTAAACTCAAAGTAACTACAGAATCACAACCGGCACTATTTGTTAAGGTTACCGAAGCTGATGTGTTACTTGCTGTGTAAGTTACCCCGTCTATCCAAGTATAACTATCACAAGCTACTTGAACATCTGTAGATGTAGCGATTGGGTTTATAGTTAAATTAAGGGTTACTACAGAGTCACATCCTACACTATTGGTTAAAGTATCTTTTGCAGTATTATTATTAGCAGTATAAGTTACTCCATTAATCCAAGTATAAGAATTACATGCAGTTTGTACATCTGTATAAGTAGTAGACTCATTTATTGTTAAATTCAAAGTTACTATTGAATCACAACCTACACTATTGGTTAATACCATAGTTGCAGAAGTATTACTAGCTGTATATGTTACACCATTCATCCAGGTATAAGAATCACAGGCCACTTGAACATCTACACCAGTAGTTGAATTAATAATAGTTAAGTTAGTAATAACTATACTATCACATCCATGACTTGAAGCTCCTAATAACGTATCTTTTACTACTTGTGAAGTGGTATAAGTTTTTCCGTTTATAGTTTTAGTATCACAAGCTGTTACATGCTGAGTGAATAATGAATTATTCTCCACGGTAACTACAAAACTACATGTTGATGTATTTCCAGATTTATCAACTGCTGTATAAGTTATTGTATGGCTACCAATACTTAATTGCTGTCCAATTGAATGCGTAGAGGTTAATGAAGCTATTCCACAGTTATCGGTAACAGTTGGAGCAATCCAATTAGTTTCTGCATTACATCCTGTTTTATTCACACTTACAGTGAAATCGGCTGGACAATTGCTAAACACAGGTACTATATTGTCTTTTACTGTTACAATAGCATTGCCTATAGAACTATTTCCACTAGCATCTGTTACTGTTAAAACCACATTATTAATTCCACTGTCCGAACAAAGGAATGTTGTTTTACTTGTTTCGAATTTTGCTATTCCACAGTTGTCTGTTGA
>CAXIAX010000031.1:0-26695 GCA_964021785.1 uncultured Flavobacteriales bacterium | reverse complement strand
TTCATAATATTATAACGTCAAAAATGGAAAATGTTACTCCTTCTCCCCAAACAACTTTAAAGAAAACCTCCCAAAAAGCAAAAATAGAACCAAAACAGATAAAGCTCCAAGCACAAATCCATTTTGAAGAATAGATTCAAAAGAATAATTGATAAATAACAAAATGAGTGCAATTACAAACTGTAATACTCCGTAGGCTATGTTTCCTTTGTGGCTGTAACCAAACAAACCAAGATACCTAACTTTGGCAATTCCCAAGATAAAATGTGGCATTGCATTGGCTATTAGTGCTCCTATTATAAAGTCTATTAAGTTCATTTGGTTTATTCATTTCAAACCTAACAGGTTTTAAAAACCTGTTAGGTTTAGAGTTTTCACTTATTTATTTTTAACGTAAATCAACTTAATTTTTCTGTTTCCTTTTGAAGTTTCTCTGTGATCGATTTCAAAATTTGGAATGGATTTAATTAATGGAGTCAATTTTAAGAAACCATAATTACGAGGGTCAAAGTTTGGCTGTTTCTTTTGTAATAAATTCCCTACGTCTCCTAAGAATGCCCAACCGTCATCATCAGATAAATCATTGATTGTGGTAGCGATTAGCTTTATTGTCTTGTTCGATATTTTATCTACTGCTTCTTTCTTCACAGTTTCATCCTTGTCGCTATCTTTAGTTGAGTTTTTAAGGATTTCTATGTAGATAAACTTATCACAAGCCACCACAAAAGGATCTGGAGTCTTCTTCTCTCCTATTCCAATTACTTGCATTGCTGCTTCTCTCAATCGAGTTGCTAGCCTTGTAAAATCACTGTCACTGGATACAATACAAAACCCATTTACTTTGCCAGAATACAAAATATCCATAGCATCTATTATCATTGCTGAATCGGTAGAGTTTTTACCCTTAGTGTACCCATATTGCTGAATAGGAGTAATTGCGTTCTCTAGCAATACATTCTTCCATTTGTTCAATCCTGGGTTTGTCCAGTCTCCATATATTCTCTTTATTGTAGGATTACCATATTTGGCAATTTCCTCCATCATTTCTTTTACGTAAGCCGAAGGAATATTATCTCCGTCTATTAATACTGCAAAATTCTTATCCATATTGTTTTATATTTTATGCCTTATTTTAAAGTTAAATTTAAAAACTTGGCTTGTATTCACTTCTATCCGTTTTCACTATTTTCAGCAAGAAGATTCCTGCATTCATTAGCTCCAAGGAGTTTTTAATTTCTTTGTTTAGTAAATTCATTACTTCATCATATTCTCCAAAAACTTGTGTAGCCAAAGGGTTTTCCAACACTGTCAATCCTGAATCTCTCACTTTTTGTATGAAATCTTTAATGGGTTGTCTGTATTCGTCTTGTAATGGTGTGCAAGTTAATTCTACTGATATTTTCATTATATTATTCTTATTTCTTTAGTTTAGACTTTATTTCTTGTAATTCTATTTCAGAAATAGTTTGCCTCTTATCTACTGTAAATAATTCATCTCCAATAAAAATAGTAGTTGGTATTGAGGCTCTGTTTTTTAGAGTGATTTCATAGTAAAAAAAGCATTTACACTCGTTAGACAATTTACTTCCTTTTTGAAAAATTTCAAAACGTACTGTCTCTGGTTTATTGGTTAGTTCCTTTATAAAAGCTCCATTTTTATAGTCGCAAGTAAGCAAACTTCCTAGAATTAATTTTACTTCTCCGTTTTGCAAACTAGATGAGTAAATCGTATTTTCTAAGGATTCGGTTTTGTCAAAATCACAATCAGAAATAGTAATTTTCATACTTTTATTATCCGTAAAACTTAACGAAGGAAGTGAATTATTTATTTCATCTTTACTTCCTGTCATTTCAATATTTTCACTTCCACTACTACATGAGAATAAAAATATTGCTAAAATAGGCACTAAAATTTTCATAGTTGTTTGGTAATAAATGTAATTATCTAAAAGTACTAAGAAAAGTCAACTTATACCTTATTCTTCGAATTCTTAAGTTTAAGAACCGTTATTTCTGGCCAAATACCTACTCTTGCTGAGTAACCATGAAAACCAAAACCTCTATTTACGTTTATATATTTTTTAGATTCTTTGTAAATCCCTGCCCATTGTTTGTAAACGTACTGAGAAGGGCTCCATTGAAAAAAACCTGGAATCTCAATTCCAAATTGCAATCCATGTGTATGCCCACTTAAGGTTAATTGATAATTGTTTTCGTGTCCTTTTATTTCGTGCTCCCAATGGCTAGGATCATGACTCATCAATATTTTAAAATCTTCTTTCGTAGTTGCTTCAGAAGCTTTGGTAAGGTCTCCGGCTTTTTTGAAATTGTGCCCCCAGTTCTCCACTCCTATTAACGAAACTTTTTCATTGCCTTTTTCTAAGGTTACATTTTCGTTTAACAATAATTTGAAATCAATTTTATCGTGAATCCCTTTTATAGCATTGAAGTTAGCCTGTTTTTCGGCTTCGGTTGGCCAAGTTACATACTCTCCATAATCGTGATTCCCTAGTACCGAATACTTCCCAAATTCAGGCGTTTTTATCTTTTTAAATGTATCAATCCAAGGGTCCATTTCATTGGCTTTGGTATTTACAATATCTCCCGTAAACAAAAGAAGGTCTGTTTCTTGTTCATTGATTAAATCAATGGCATATTCCACTTTTTCGTGGTTATCAAAACTACCCGAATGAATATCGGAAATGTGTGTAATCTTAAAATTTTCGAATGCCTCTGGCAAATCATCAAAATACAAAGTGTGAGAAATAACTTTAAAATTATATTTTCCCCTGAAAATTCCATACAGAATAGAAGAAAAAGGAATAACTGCCACACCCAAGGCCATTTGACTAATGAATTTTCTTCGAGAAGAAAAGAATTCTCCCAACTCTCCGTTTGCAGTTTTTTGAGTAAAATATTGATACGAACCACTAAATATTCGTGTAATATCTTCTCCTACCATAAATAAGATAACTATCAATTTTGGCACCAAGAACAGTATAAAAACGGTTCCGAAAATCAAAGACATTCTATTGGGACCAACCGACCTATCAAACTGAGCTACTGTAACCATTAAAAACACGATTACGATTAACGAAACCAATCCGTAAGCAGCTTGCAACCAAAGGTTCTTAGTCAAACTTTTTACTGCTTGAAATGCATATAAATCGATTAAAATTAATACTGAAATAACCAGTATTATGATGATACTATTTTTCATGTTTTATGAATGAATCTTAGTGAAAAGACAGCTAATGAATTCAGTTGTTTTTCGTTTTGATAAAATGTAGAATAACAACAAATAGATGTTGCTGAGCAAAAGTAGATATTATCTATTTACAAAAGTTGAATTTAAACAGTAAAGTGCTATAATGGTTTTTATTTTCACAGATTAAATGCCACTAAAAAGGTAATTAACTCTTACCAATCCTTATCTTTTTCTGTGTAATCACCATTTCCTTTTCCGTTCAATTTACCGTTTTTCTCTTTGCTCTTATTTAGCTTAATCAGTACAGCTTTCTCATCATTTTTTAAAGCATCTAAGTTTTGCTTGGCGTTTCTTAGTGTTACCGTTTCCATTTTTTGCGGCTTTCCTCCTTCGCTATTACTCTCAGGATTTTTATCTCCTTCGCCAGATTTAGGCTTTCCTTCTTCCGATTTTTTGTCTTCTAGATTGTCTGGTTTCTTTTCTGATTCTTCCTTGCTCTCTTTTCCTTTTTCCCCTTCCGAATCTTTTTTCTCTTCAGATAACTCCTTATTCATTTGCTCCAGTTGCTCTTGCTTCTGTTTCAATCCTTCTTGCTTTTTGGCCAACTCCTCTTTCTCTTGTTCGTCACCCTTTTCTTGTGCCTTCTCTTGTTCCTGATGAGTTTTTTCTTGTTCTTTTTGTACCTCTTCTCTTTGTTTATTTATCTCTTCTTTTTGCTTTTGACCCTCGCCTTTTTGCCCCTCTTGTTTCTCTTTATCCAGCTCTTGCTTCTCTTTTTCAATGTCTTTTTTCTGTTCTTCTAGCTGCTGCTTTTGTCTATCAAGTTGTTGCTTCTCTATTTCTTCTTTCTTCTGCTCTGCTTGTTGCTTTTCTTGCTCTGCTTGTTGTTTTTGTTCCTCGTTTTTCTGTTTTTGCTTGTTCAGTTCTTCTTGCTTTTTCTTTAGCTCTTCCTCTTTTTTCTTTAGCTCGTCCTTTTTACTCTCGGGATTCTTCTTCTCTTTTTCTATCTCCTCCTTTTTCTTGTTCAGTTCTTCTTGCTTTTTCTTTAGTTCCTCTTGTTTCTTGTCCAACTCAGATTTCTTCTTCTCAGCTTCTTCTTTCTTCTTTTTTTGCTCCTCTTTTTGCTTCTCCTCTTTCTTTTTTTGCTCCTTTTCCTTGTCTTTTTCTAGCTCCTTTTTCTTTTCTTTATCTTTCTCTTCGTCTATCTTTTTTTGCAAGTCATCAATCTTCTTTTGAATGTCTTCTATAGAACTTTCTTGAGCTTGTAACTTAAGCATTGCATAAGATAAATTGTAGCGTGCCTCATTATCCCAAGGGTTATTACGCAAGGCTTCTTTGAAGTGTTCTATACTTTCTTTCAGTTTTTTCTGTTCCAAAAAAGAATTACCGGTATTGAAATTAGCTATTAGCTTTTCTTGTTTTGTTTCGGCTTCAGAAATGGCAGAAGCATAGAAAGAAATTGCCTTATCGAAATAAGCCGACTTCAAACTGTCGTTAGATTTTTGTGCTATGCGGTAATTTGCATTTCCAGAATTGTAAAAGGCAGGATAATAGTTAGATTCTATCTTTAATGAAGAGTCATAATGTGACAAAGCATTGTTGTATTGCCCGTTTAAATAAAATGAGTTTCCTTTTGTTAATTCTATTTTATGAAATTGAGAGTAATTAGAATTCATAATCACAGACAATATTATTGTCAATACAATCTTGATTTTCATTATACTTAATATATTATTGTTCTTACTCATTTTCATTCTCGTTTTAGTCACATAAACCGTTCTTAACACTAAATAAATTCCTTTTCAGTCATTTATTTCACTCGAACTGACACTTAATTACTTGTCTCTCGTTTCTTTCTAAAAATATTTATAAATAAACCCGTTCATTAATAAAAACAACATCCCAAATGCCAAAAACCATTGAAAACGATCTTCGTATTCTAAAAAGGTTTTTTCCTTGAATTTTGTCTTCTCCATTCCCGAGATATCTTTAATTATTCTTTCTGTGTCTACTTTAGTTCTTTGCGCTTGCACATATTCCCCATTCCCTTCTTTGGCAATATCTCTCAGCATTTTTTCATTCAGTTTAGTCAATACAGTATTTCCGTTTTTATCCTTATGAAACTGATTTCCTCTTCCTTCAGGAATTGGAACA
This sequence comes from uncultured Flavobacteriales bacterium, assembly GCA_964021785.1. Taxonomy (GTDB): domain Bacteria; phylum Bacteroidota; class Bacteroidia; order Flavobacteriales_D; family CAJJDF01; genus CAJJDF01. Next base: position 21,333 of record CAXIAX010000031.1, on the reverse strand, counting down.
GATTTATTGGTTCCCATCCCAATCGTGTATACTTTCACTCCTTTTTTAGTAGCAGATTTTGTTGCTTTCAAAGCATTGCTTTCGTGATTTTCTCCATCTGTAAAAACCAAAATTGCTTTGTTCGTTTTGTTATCCTCAAACGAAGTCATTGCAGTTTCTATAGCCGCTCCAATAGCAGTTCCCTGGGTAGACATCATCCCTGGATTAATAGATGCCATCTCTAGTTTTATGTAATCGTAATCATTGGTAATTGGAATATAATTATAAGCAGATCCTGCAAAAACCACTACCCCAACTCTATCTCCTTTGAGTTGCCTTAGTAAGTTTTTTATAGCCAATTTTGCCACTTCCAACCTATTCATATTACCCGATAAATCCTTCGCCAACATACTATTAGACACATCCAAACAAACCATAATATCAATTCCCGAAGTCTTCATTTTCTTCTCGTCTTTCCCAAATTGAGGATTAGCCCAAGCGATAATAAAAAACGAAATTGCCATCATCAAAAATGAGAATCTTAATCCTTCCTTAACCCAAGAAGTATTCTTTGTTATCTTTTCCAATACTTGATCAGAAGCATACTTTTTAAGCCTTCTTTTTTTAGCAAAAATTGACACTAAAAACAACATAACTAATCCTCTTGCACCAAGCAAATACCAACCAAATTCCTTGTTTTCAAATCTAAACTCCTCTACTTGAGTAGTAAAATATTGAAACACGAAATACCCAACTCCCCAAAATAGAATTTCGAAGATTAGTAAAACTAATAAGCTATGTATCCAATTCTTTTTCATTCTTTTAAGCTGTAAATCTTAGGATAAAGTTTTTAATTATATATTCTAACACCAATAAAACCAAGGCTGCCACTACAAACCAATGAAAAGCTTCTGGTAAATCTCTTTTATATTGAATGGTATTAATTTTAGATTTCTCCAATTTATCAATCTCAGCATAAATAGATTCCAATTGACGTATATTTTTGGCTCTGTAGTACTTCCCATCTGTATTCTCAGCAATCTCCTTCAGCATTTCTTCGTCAATTTTGCTATCAATATAGTTTCCGCCAAATACCGATCCTCCTGGCATTCTCACTCTTCCGGTAGTACCAATTCCTACTGTGTAAACTCTTATTCCCAGTTCTTTTGCATATTGGGAAGCCGTAATTGGATGAATTTTTCCTGTGTTATTCTCTCCATCCGTCAATAATATAATTACTCTACTTTTTGCCTCACTTTCTCTCAGCCTATTTATTGCTGTTGCAATTCCCATCCCTATTGCCGTTCCTTCTCCAATTTTTCCACTTTCTATGTTGTCAAATCTTTTCAATAGACTTTCGTGATCTGTAGTAAGTGCACAAGCCGTATAACTTTCTCCTTCATAAACTACCAATCCTATTCTATCATTAGGACGTTTTTTCACAAAGTTCTTCGCCACTTTTTTTGCTGCTCCAAGTCTATCTGGTTTAAAATCCAAAGCCTCCATACTTTTAGAAATATCCATAGACAACACCAAATCAATTCCCTCTATCGATTGCTCTGTAATAGTATCGTCATCTAGTTTTTGTTGTGGACGAGCCATTGCAATTATCAAAAATGAAAATGCAATCATTCTTAAGGCAAAAGGAACATTGAATAATATATTGGATAAAACACTAGTTTTTCCTTCAAACAAACTAAACCCAGAATGGTTGACTACGGGTTCTTTTTTTGCTTGTTTAAATAATCGCAAAGCAATTAGCAACAATGGAATTACAAATAAGCAAAACCACCAAGGTGAATGATATGAATATTCCCAAAATTTCATTATTTCGTTCTTTTTTGAGTTGTTTTAATAAATTCGTATCCGTTTTTCAATACTCTTTCGTTTTCGTCTGCGGTAGGTAATTCTTTTGCAAATTTTACCAAATCCGACAACATCAATAATTGCCTTAGATTCGATTTATTTTCTTCTCCCATTTCTACAAAACGTAACGATTGTATAATCTCAGAACTCGTTCTCTCGCTTGTAGGAACTTGGTATCTGTTAGTTATATACTCTTGAATTATTTCTGTTAGTTGTACGTTATATTCTTTCTGTTTTCCATTTTGCCACAATTGTTTCTCTTCCAATTCTTTTAACCTAGAATTTGCCAAAACATGGGCCGGAACTATTTCTTTTACCGGTTCTTTTATTACTTTTTCTGTTTTCTTTTTAATAAACAAAAACCAGATTAAAACTAATACACCAAGTAAAATTGGTATCCAAACAAACCAATATTTTTTCATCCAATTCCAAGCCAAAGCTCTTCTGTCGCTTGCTGTTAATTGGGTATAAACGATAGGTCTAATATCTTTAAAATCCTTTGTTGTATCCACTTTCATTAGTGAAATATGCACAGGAATAGGTTCTGATACTACTTTATTACTGTCGTAATACACAGAAAAAGAAGGAATAAATTGATTATCCAACTCAAAACTTGTGACAATTAAACTTTGTTTAAAAAGTGATCCGTTTATGGTATCGCTAGAATTCACTTTCATTACTTCAAATCCATTTCCAAGGCTATCTCCTTCTTCAAAATACAATTGCGAAGTTGCACCTTGCAAAGAATACTGAATAGTTAAATCAATTGGTTCTCCAATTAAAATAGAATCTCTGCTTGCTTTTACTTCAAAATTTTGAGCAAAAGAAACTGAGTTAGCAATTAGTAGAATTGCTAGTGTTAATACTATATGTTTTAATTCTTTTTTCATTTATTCTTGTCAAATAACACACCTCTTTAATTCTCCTCTCAAGAGGAGAGATTCTCGTGTTAGTTTCTTTTTTTTATTCTTACCCTGAAATCCTAGAGCGAATCGGTCATTAATATTTTTAATTATCAATTAAATTACCTGTGCTTAAACAAATCTATCAGTGGTTTTATATACGATTTATCTGTTTCTACAGTGGTAAAGTCAACTCCACTTTTTCTCAACATCTCTTTTATTTCATCCTCCTCTTTCAAAGCATTTACCTTGTAATTCCTACGTACTTTTTTGCTTGAAGTATTCACCCATTTGGTTTTATTCGTTTCCAAATCTTCAAATTTCACAAAGCCAATATTTGGTAATTCCTCTTCGTTTTTATCTTTCACTTTCACAGCCACCAAATCGTGCCTCCTATTCGTTATTTTAAGGGCTTTCTCTAGTTGTTCTTTATTTTTTGTTTTAAAATCGGACAATAAAAATCCAATACTTTTTTTCTTTATTGCATTGGTGTAATGCCTCAAAGCCTCTGCTATATCGGTTTGTTTACTGGTTGGTTTTAGCTCTATTAATTCTCTTATAATCCTCAAAATATGTTTCTTCCCTTTGGATGGAGGAATAAATAATTCTGTTTTATCCGTAAAGAACATTGCTCCAATCTTGTCGTTATTTTGGATTGCAGAAAACGAAATAACAGCACAAATCTCTGCTATTAATTCTCTTTTCATTTGTTCATCAGAACCCACATACTGCGATCCCGAAACATCTACCAATAACATAACCGTAAGCTCTCTTTCTTCTTCAAACACCTTTACGTGAGGACTGCCGAAACGAGCCGTTACATTCCAATCTATAGTTCTTATTTCATCTCCATGGGCATACTCACGAACCTCAGAAAAAGTCATACCTCTCCCCTTGAATGCCGAATGGTATTCTCCTGAAAAAATCTGATTGGAAAGACCTTTCGTCTTAATCTCAATCTTTCTTACTTTTTTAAGTAGCTCTTTAGTTTGCAATGCTTTTTATTTATAAATTATCTTGTTTTGAACCGCTCTGTTCTCGATACATTTTTAATTCGCTATCACTCATCAAAAACACTCGAACTGACACTCAAATTATCGATTTCAGAATTAACTTCTCTAATCACTTTTTACTATCCACTCTTCACTAAATTAAGGTACTTGTACTTTATTCAAGATTGTATCTATAATTTGTGATACCGAAATATTTTCTGCTTCTGCTTCGTAGCTTAATCCTATTCTGTGTCTTAAAACATCTTTGCAGATTGCTCTTACATCTTCAGGAATTACATACCCTCTTCTCTTTATAAATGCATAAGCTTTTGCTGCTAAAGCCAAGTTTATACTTGCTCTTGGCGATCCTCCAAACTCAATTAATGATTCTAGCTCTTCCATTCCATTTTCTGCAGGATGTCTGGTTGCTCCCACTAAATCTACAATGTATTGCTCTATTTTTTCATCCAAATATACTTCTCTCACAATTTTTCTAGCTCTAAGAATTTGATCTGGAGTAATTACAGCATTTGGTTTTGGAAACGGAGTAGATGAAATATTCTGACGAATAATTAATTTCTCATCTTCCTTTTTTGGGTAATCCAATACCACTTTTAGCATAAATCTATCTACTTGTGCTTCTGGCAATGGGTAAGTTCCTTCTTGTTCTATTGGGTTTTGTGTAGCAAGAACCAAAAATGGCTCAGGTAAATTATAGGTTTCGTCTCCTATAGTTACTTGTCTTTCTTGCATAGCCTCAAGCAAAGCACTTTGTACTTTGGCAGGAGCTCTATTTATTTCATCTGCCAATATAAAATTGGAGAATATTGGCCCTTTCTTAATCGTAAAGTCTTCTTTCTTTTGGTTATAAATCATTGTTCCCAATAAATCTGCTGGCAACAAATCGGGTGTAAACTGAATTCTACTAAAGTCTACCGATACTGCTTTGGACAAAGTATTAATGGCTAAAGTTTTTGCTAACCCTGGCACACCTTCTAGCAAAACATGCCCGTTGGATAATAATCCGATCAACAAACGCTCTACCATGTGTTCTTGTCCCACGATAACTTTCCCTATTTCTAGCGTCAATAAATCTACAAAAGCACTTTCGTTTTTTATTTTTTCATTCAAAAGTTGAATATCAGAAGCTGTGGATTGCACAGTTTCTTGGGGTTGTATTGATTGATTTTCCATGTTTAATATTTTGTCTTACAAAAAAAACGATTTTAGTACATATAACGAATGACTATATTGTTAAATCTTGTTAAGAATCTTGATGCAAATTTAAGAATCAAAGAATAACTCTTAGTGTTTTAACGTATAATTTTATAGAATGAATAAATCGTAAATATTCTGTTTATTTTATTGTCTAATTTACAAGAAAAAGACAGATTTTTATTTACTTTTAAAACAATTAAAAGATTACGCTATGTTTTTATCAAAAGAAGAGTTAGAAAGTCTCAAAACAAGGGAAGACATTATAAAACTAGCCAAAGAAAAAGAGTTCAAATTGGACAAATACCTTTGGGATTTAGATTACGAAAAACAGCTCAAAAAATTGCAGGGAGAACTTGTTAATTTACAAAAGTGGATTTCGGATAATCAATTGAGGGTAGCTGTTTTATTTGAAGGAAGAGACTCTGCAGGAAAAGGTGGAGCGATAAAAAGATTTACCGAGCATTTGAATCCAAGATCTATGCGTGTGGTGGCTTTATCTAAACCTACGGAAGTTGAAAAAGGACAATGGTATTTTAGACGATACATTAAAGAATTACCAAACCCTGGAGAAATCGTGTTTTTTGACAGAAGCTGGTACAATCGTGCTGTGGTAGAACCTGCCATGGGATTCTGTTCGGATGAACAATACAAGCAATTTATGCTACAAGTACCCGAATTTGAACACATGCTGTACGAAGATGGTGTAACAGTTATTAAATTTTGGTTCTCCATTACAAAAGAAGAACAAGCAAAACGATTTGCCTCTAGACTAAAAAACCCATTGAAGAGATGGAAATTTAGCCCTGTAGACCAAGAAGGACAAAGACTTTGGGATGAATACACACATTACAAAGAACAAATGTTTTCTAAAACACATACCGATTTCAGCCCTTGGATAATTATAAAAACTAACGATAAAAGAACGGCCAGATTAGAATCTATGCGTTATGTTCTTTCTAAATTTAAATACACAGAAAGGACCAAAATAAAAGCCAATTTATTGCCCGACCCAAATGTAGTCGCAAGGTATTACCGTCATTTAAAACAATTTGATTAATATGGAATTAACAGACAAAGATGTAGAAATACTAAACACGAAAGTTGGTCTCAAAAAATTGATTGCCAACAATGTAGTTGATTTAGAAAAATCACTAAACGGAACCAAATACGAGCTAGAACTAAGAAGCCTTCAAGAGCAATTAATTGCATTGCAAGAAAGAGTTATAAAAAATCACGAAAAAGTAGTTGTGATATTTGAAGGAAGAGATTCTGCAGGAAAAGGGGGAGCTATTAGACGAATCACGGCACGAATAAACCCTAGGCATTTTAGAATTGTGGCTTTACCAAAACCTTCTTTTGAAGAAAAAGGACAATGGTACTTTCAGAGGTATGTAAACCACCTACCCAACCCTGGAGAAATTGTGTTTTTTGACAGAAGTTGGTACAACAGAGCAATTGTAGAACCTGCTATGGGTTTCTGTACAGAAGATCAGTATAAGAAATTTATGAGTCAGGTCAATTTATTTGAGCAAATGTTTACAGATTCGGGAATTAAACTCATTAAATTGTATTTTTCTATCACAAAAGAAGAGCAAAACAGACGATTTAAAGAACTGGAAAATGATTCATTGAAGAAATGGAAATTATCTCCTGTAGATATAAAAGCACATGAATTGTGGGATGAATTTACAACTTACAAAGAAGCAATGTTTGCAAAAACAAATACCGAGCAATGCCCTTGGAAAATAATTGATGCAAACAAAAAAAGACCTGCCAGAATTGAGGCAATTAAGTACGTACTAGAACAAACTAACATCATATAATGAGCAAAGATATAACCTTAGACACTGTAATAAACCATGTAAAGACTTTTCATGAGTCATTTGGAATAAATAACGAAGAATCACCTAAAACTGACGTGGGAGAAAAAGTAATCGATTTGCGTTTTGAATTGATGCGTGAAGAGAACCAAGAGTACTTGGAAGCTGCCAAAAACAATGACCTAGTAGAAGTTGCTGATGCACTAGGAGACATGCTTTATATCTTATGCGGAACAATTCTTAGTCACGGAATGCAACATAAAATTACTGAGGTTTTTGAAGAGATTCAAAGAAGTAACATGAGTAAACTAGGTGAAGATGGTAAACCAATTTACCGTGAAGACGGAAAGGTTATGAAAGGCCCAAATTATTTTAAACCAAATATTAAGAGTATTTTAGAAAACTAAAACACTTTTATGGCCGAAGAAATACTAGATGATGATTTAAATCCGATTGACAAAAACTCGGATTATGATGCTACCAGTGAGTTTGAAGAAAGCTATTCATTAAAAAGAATAACTTTCAAAAGCCTGATGGGCTTTGTATTATCCATTCTTAATTTTGAAAAAGGAATCTTGTTTTCTATCAAAGAATTGATTCTTAGACCAAGAATTGTAATTGAAGAATACCTTAAAAAAGATAGAAAAAAATTAGTTAATCCTATTCGTTTTTTGGTGTTCTCTACAGCTTTGGCAACTTTTTTAAGTATTATTTTAATTAATAATAATCCTCAATTCAATAGTTTCAATGTTGGATTTTCGGAAGGACTTTCTAAAAGCGCTCAAGATTCTACGACAAATAATAATTCTCTATTATTAAACACTTTACAAGACTCAACAGAAGTATCTGAGGCTAATCTTAAATTACAAAAAAAAGAAAAATTAAAAAAATTAATCCTTCAATTACCGGAATTAGCAAAGAATTCAGCCGATAAAATCACCTTTATCATGGTTTTTTTCCTGGCGTTTTTCACTTTTATATTTTTTCGTAAGACAGGGTATAATTTTACCGAAAATCTTGTTGTAAATTCTTACGCAATTTCCGTTTCTAATATATTTTCAATTTTAGCCTTTTTGCCTAGTTGGTACTCCAATTCTACACTATTTATTACTATTTCTGCTATTCTTAGCTTTTTCTTTGTAATCTATTTTTGGATGATGGTATATAACAGAAAAAGTATTGGCGGCTTTTTTAGGTCTGTATTGGTCTATCTTTTTAGTTATTTAAGTTTTATGATAATCAGTGGAATTGCTGGTTTTACATATGCTTTAATAGCTATGAGTTAATTTGATTATATAAATCTAATTGACCGAAAATCAATACTCTTTCTATTTTATTAAAATAAAATTGAACTTTTTTTAGTTAAAGGTGTACCCTTAGTTATGGAAAATCACATTTTTTGTATCTATAAATAAAACACACCACTATGAAAAAACTATCCTACCTCCTAATTCCGTGTATTGCATTAATTATCAGTTTTTTTCTTACTTCTCAAAGTACGCCAAACAATCTACAGCCTGACAAAGAAATAATTGTAAATAACAATACGGATACAACTAAATTATTCTCTACTCCTCCTATTTTTACCGATTTGGTAATTCCTTCTGGGCAAGGAAATAAAAACCCTATGGAACTGAAAGATTTATCTGTAAAAACGCTAATTGTAGGAACAATGGCACGTACAGAAATGGAATTTTTATTCAGTAATCCTAATGACATGGAGCTAGAAGGTGAATTCTATTTTCCATTGGGCGAAGGAAAAACAATAACAAGACTTGCACTAGAAGTAGAAGGAAAACTAAGAGAAGGTGTGGTAGTAGGTAAAGAAAAAGGAAGAGTAGCGTTTGAATCTACTGTGAGAAAAAAAGTAGATCCTGCTTTACTAGAATGGACTAAAGGAAATAATTTTAAAGCTAGAATATTTCCTATTCCTGCCAAAGGAACCAAAAGAATTGTGATTGCGTATGAAGAATCTCTCTTGTTATTCGACTCTGAATCAGTATACACATTGAATCTTGGAATAAAAAAAGAAGTGAAAAATTTTAGGTACCAAGCTGATATTATTGGAGGACAAAATTTCCCTACTACACATTATAATAAGCTAGAAGGATTGAGTTTTATGGCTACAGGAAGTAATTACACTGCCCTTGTAGAGCAAACTAATATTACTCCAAATCAATTTATTTCTATCGAAATCCCTAAAGAAATTAATCCAAGTAAAACGTATACCGAAACAAGTGAAGGAACTACTTATTTTTCTGCCTCTACTTTTCCTTCTGTGGTTCAGCAAGCCAAACCACAACCTAGTCACATTGGAGTATATTGGGATGTTTCTCATTCGGAATATATTCGAGATAAATCCAAAGAGATTCAATTCTTAAAAACCTATCTGGAATCATTAAGCGGAACTGTAACCATAGATATCATTCCATTTCATATAAAATTAGAACAAAAAAAGACATTTAGCATCAGTAACGGAAACACACTAGAATTGGTTTCTTACCTGAAAAATTTGAATTATGATGGGGCTACAAATTTTGATGTTTTAGACTTTAATAACCCACAATGGCAAGAGATATTATTAATAAGTGACGGAATAAACACCTACGGAAAAAGTTCTGAGTTTTCATCCGAAATACCTGTTTACTGTGTTTCTAACAATGAAATTGCAGATTATGATAAACTGAAAGCCATTTCTAGTTTGAGTGGTGGTGAGTTTATAAATCTTGCAAAAACACCTATAAAAAATTCTATTTCCTTATTAAAAAACCAATTGTATCGCCTTATTAAAGTCGAAATAAAAGAAGGACAAATTGAAGAAATATATCCATTATCAGGAACAATTAAGAGCTCTTCGTTTTCAGTATCTGGAAAGTTAATTTCTGAACAAGCCACTCTCCTACTCAAATTTGGGATTGGGAACCAAGTGATGGAAGAAAAAGAACTTGTAATCTATAAAAATCCTGTTTCTGGATTGGTAAAAAACAAATGGGCTAGATTGAAGTTAGAGCATTTGATGATAGAATCTAAGAAAAATGAATCGGAAATTACCGAACATGCAAAGGCTTTTAAGTTGGTCACTCCTTTCACTTCTTTAATCGTATTGGATAGATTGGAAGATTATTTGGAACATGACATTGTGCCTCCAACAGAAATGCAAAAGGAGTTTTATAAGCAAAAACAAAAGGTTGAGAAAAATGAAAAGGAAGAACTGAAAGCGCAACTGGATAGAGTAAAAACTAGCTTTAAACAAAGAATAACTTGGTGGGAAACAGAATTTAACCTTCCTAAACCAAAACTTGAAAAGAATGTGATTATTGATACTGTTAATATGACGGATACTTCGGTAGTTGCTATTAATTTTAGTTCACCATTAATTTCATCTGAAGATATTCAAGAAATGCCTGATCGTTCTTCTGGTTCAATTGCTGCTACGGTTGGTGGTGTTGCTGTTGAAGAAGATGTAGCTTTAGAAGAGTTTACCGTAATGGAAGTTCAAAGCTCACAAAGAAATGGATTATTTAGACGAAGAGAGCAATCCTCTACAGATGGATATTTAAATGAAAATGGAGATAATTTTGAAGTAGCTGATGAAGAAAAATCATTTGAAACCTTAAAACACAAAGCCGATACCAAAGAAATAAAATTAAATAAATGGAGCTCCAAAGCCAAATACATTGAGAAACTAAAAAAGACTCAACCCGAAGATTTGGTTAAGGAATATTATAAACTAAAAAAAGAAAATAGCTCTACTCCTGCTTTCTATGTAGATGTTTGTAGCTATTTACAAGAACTAAACGAGAACGAAATGGCAGAGAGAATAATTTCTAATTTGGTAGAGCTAGAAGGAGAAAATCATGAGTTGATGCGAGGATTAGCCAATAAATTACTGGAATTAAACAAGACTAAAAAGGCTGTAGAATTATTGGAAGAAGTAAAAGAATTGAGAAAGGAAGAACCTCAATCTTTCCGTGACTTAGGATTGGGGTATGTTCGCAATAACGAACCTCAAAAAGCCATAGAAACTTTGTATCATGTTGTAACAACACAATGGAGCAGATTTGACCAAATAGAGCAAATTGTATTGAATGAAATCAATCAAATTATTGCTTCTAATCCTTCTCTCGATACCGATTTTATGGATAAAGAATTAGTAAAAAATCTCCCTGTAGACATTAGAGTTGTATTGAATTGGGATGCCAACAATACCGACATAGATTTATGGGTAACAGATCCTACTGGCGAAAAATGTGATTATTCACACAACCGAACAACAATAGGTGGATTCATGACTAGTGATTTTACACAAGGATATGGTCCAGAAGTTTTTATGCTAAAAAAAGGAATGAAAGGAACTTACAAAATAGAAGCAAATTACTACGGTAATAACTCCTCAAGTGTAGTTGGTCCTGTTAGTTTAAAAATGCAATTCTTTACCAATTATGGAAAACCAAATCAAAAAGTAAAAGAAGTGATATTAAGACTAAAAGATTCTAAAGAAGTAATTAATGTAGCAGAGATTGAATTATAATTCCTTCTCTACAAACTCCAACATTTTCTCATTTTCAAAATCATAATGAGTCAATTTTCTTAGTAGGTAATAGTTTGTCCAAAACTGCTGTAAAGTTTGATTATACGAGTTTACAGCACTGTTTCTCTCTGTTAATGAAGTATTGAAAGTAAGAATATCACTCTTCCCTATTAAGAACCTTTGTTTGGAAACTAAATACCTTTTTTCTGCCACAATCATAGATTTTTTAGCAATCTCCAATTGTTTGTTCATTAGATTGAACTGGGTAGCTTGAATAAATACTTCTCGCTCAAAGTTAATTTTGTTTTGCTCTATTTGAATATTCACAAGCTCACTATTGGCAACTTGTTGTTTCACTCTTGCCTTGTTCATTCCCCAGTTATAAATAGGAATAGAGATTCCTAAATTTACCGTTTCCTGATCCTTTAATTCGTTTACCGATCCTTCGGCAGTTGGCGCAGTTCCTGTAACTCCATAAGAAATAAACAAATCTGCATTCAAGCTATTTTCTTTTTTTGCTTGATCCAAATCTCTTTGACTTTGCAACAAAGCTTTTTCATAGTTCACAATTTCAGATCTATTTTCTTTGGCTAGAGATATTGCTTTTTCTATATCTACACGCATTTGAGGAACTGTTCCCTCCACTATAAGCTCCAAGGATTCTGAAGGAGACAAACCAAGGAAAGTTTTTAAATTTTGCTTGCTCACCACTACATCCAGTTCACTTTGCGCTAGAGTTTTTTCTGCGTTTAGCAAGGTCAATTCTATTTGCAATAATTCACTTTCGGCAATTTTACCTAGGTTATATCTTCCTTGCGATATCTTAAATAAAGTATCACTGTTTGCCACATTTATCTTTGCAATATCATATCGAGAGGAATTATTTACTACCTCAAAAAACAACCTCACTGCTTCAATAGAAACATCTTCATCTTGTTCTACACTTTTTTTCTTGGCTTCTTCAAATTCTAACGGTTCTATTTTGGCTTGCCATTTATACCCATTAAATTTCATTATTGGTTGTCGGTAACCTATATAAAAAGGAGAAGCTTTGTAGGATGTTCTGTTGTTTGCTCCCAAGATATCCAACCTTGCCAAATCTGCAGAAATAAACACATCTCCACCTGTCCATCTTATTGGTTGATTTATTTGAAAAGCGGCCGAATAATTTACGTTACTCGTTCTAATAAAATCTCTAGTTCCATCTTCTTTTATCACTTCCGATATTCCTATGTTTAGTGCAGGAAGTGTTCCTGTAAAACTAAGCGAAGGCAAGAAAGAACGCTTATAACTAAAGTATTGCCAATATTTGTTTTCATAAGTATTTTGCACTTTTTTAGCAGATATAGATTCTCCATGTGCCATGGCAATTACATCATCTAGGGTGAATTTTAGCTGAGCAGAACTCACCAAAGAACAAGAAACAAACGCTATTAAAACTAGTATTTTATTCATATTTAAGAGAATTTACAGGATTTTGTTCTGCGGCTTTATTGGCAGGTAAATACCCAAAAATAATACCGGTAAGAACAGAAATAATAAACGAAAGAAAAATAGAAAATATGGAAATTTTGGTAGGCATTTCGAGGAAAATCTCAACTGCATAACTCAACCCTACTCCCAATATAATTCCCAATACTCCTCCAAATAAACTAATAAAAGAGGCTTCTAAAATAAACTGAAGTTTGATGTCGCTTTTCTTTGCTCCAATCGCTCTTCTTAGTCCTATTTCTTTTATCCTTTCTTGCACAGAAGCTAACATTATATTCATAATTCCAATCCCTCCCACAACTAAGGATATACTAGCGATTGCACCCAATAACCAATTGAATAAATCATCAGTTTCTTTTTGTTGTTTCAAGGTTTGTTCAGGAATATTAATCGAATAATCTTCTACTTCGTTATGCCTTCTTACCATCATTCTATTTAGTAAATCGCCTGTAGAAATCATATCCCCTTTATCCGATAATTGAATCACAATTTTATCCAGTTGGTTAGGATTTTCTGGCTCTCCACCTCCCTGCCATTCGTCTTGCACAGAAGATTTTCCTCTATCCTTAAATCTCGATAAAATTGTTTTTATAGGAACATACACTTCATTGTTGTAGTCATTTATTCCCATGTCTTGTAAGCTTTCCGTTACTCCACTCAGTTTTTCCATTACCCCAACAACCGTAAGATTAAGTTTACCTACTCTTATCGTTTTTCCTATTGGGTTCGTTTTTGGGAATAATAATTTACTTATTTTACTCCCCAACAAACACACTTTTTTTCTCGCATCATTTTGTGCGTCATAAAAATAGTTTCCACTTTCTAAGTCTATATTAAAAATATTGAAATAAGAAGGAGACACACCTATCACTTTCGTTTTCTTGCGAATAGTAGAACTCACGGCATAAGTTTCATACCCTACTTCTGGTGAAATATGTATAATTTCTGGAGTCACTTTTTCTATATTTATAAAATCTTTGAGCGTTAATCCAGGCGAATATTTTTTTGCTTGTCCCGGTTCTGATTCCTCCTCTTCACTTTTACCTGCTTCTGCTTCATAAACCGATTTTACAATCACATTATTCACTCCCACAATTTTCAATTGTTCTAATATTTGTTGTTGCGCTCCATTTCCTATGGCTAGCATAGAAATTACGGCTCCTACTCCAAATATTATCCCAAGCGTAGTCAATATCGCCCTAAATTTATTGGCAAGTATCGAATCAAAAGCTATTTGAGCATTTTTAAACATTTTTTTGTTCTAGGTTTAATAAGTACTGCTTACTGCATACTCGTTTTTTTCATCTCCAATTTTTCAGCATTTTCAGGAGCCAATAATGAAATCTCTTGTTCTGCTTCAAGTCCTTTTTTTACCTCAATATATTCTTCGCTACTTTCTCCCGTTTTCACTTCTCTTTTTTCAAAACTCCCTCCAGTTTTCACATATACAAATTGAGCAGAATCGTTACTAAACACAGCTTCAATTGGAATATACAGCACATCTTTCAATTCTTTTATTCTAATTCTGTTAGATGTTGTCATAGAAGGTCTTAATACACTATCCTGTTCCAATACTTTAATCTCAACTTCAAATACTTTGGCATCCGAACCTGATAATTGCTGTCCAATATTAGCTACAGAAATAATTTCTCCTGTTATTTTTTTATCAGCAAATGCATCAATAGAAATGGCAACAGATTGTCCTTTTTTCACCTTACTTATGTCTATTTCATTCACATAAGTTTTGGATATCATTTCGGATAAATCTGGAATACTTGCAATAATTGGATTCCATGTATTAATGGTAGAGCCTGGCTTTACTTTCCCATTCCAATTGCTGTAATAAACCAACATCCCATTTTGTGGAGCCATCACTTGCAAGCTAGATAACCCAGTCATCATTTTCTGAATCTTAGCTTCCAATTGTCTTAATTCCGTTTGTACTTTAAATACTTTTGAAACAGCTTGTTGTTGTTTCAATTTCAAATTAGTAATGGCTTGGTTGTAATTTCTTGTCGCTTTCTCTAAGTTAATTTCTGCCTTTCTCTGTACAGCTGGTGGCTCAAATTTGGATTGCTTCACCTCCAAATCATTCTCTTCCATAGAGTATTTAAGATTAAGAATGGTTTCTCTCTCTGCTCTCATGCTCAATGCTGTATCTAGTTTAGAAGATTGTAAATCCGATAATTTTTGCTCTTTATCAATTTCCAATTGACTCAATTTAGAACCAATTTCCGAAGGATCAAGAGAAGCAACAAAATCACCTTCTTTCAAGATAGTTCCTTCAGAGGCCATATCCGATATTTTTATCTGACTCACTCCCAAACTCCTTAATAAAGAAGGAGCATAAATATTCTGTGAATTACGAGCTTCCAATTCGCCAGTTGCAATAACCTCTATGGGCAAATCACCTTTCACTACTTTAGTAATCATGGTTTTACTCACTTCCTCCCCACTGCTTCCTCCAAAAATCCAATAACCAACCAAAACGGCCGCCAATGCAATTAATCCTATTCTTACTTTTTTATTTTTCAACATAGTTTTCTATTTATTCTATGATAATTCCGTCTTTTAATACAATCGTTTTTTGTGCAAACTCGGCAATGTCATTTTCGTGAGTTACCAAAATTATAGTTTGTCCATTTGCGTGTAAATTCGCAAATAATTCCATAATACTTTCTGATGTTTTAGAATCTAAGTTTCCTGTAGGTTCATCTGCCAATATTAATGAAGGTTTATTTACCAAAGCCCTTGCAATTGCAACTCTTTGTCTTTGTCCTCCACTCATTTCATTGGGTTTGTTGGTCAGTTTATCACCCAATCCTACCAACTCTAGCATTTCTTTGGCTTGTTTATTTCTTTGTTCCTTCCCTGCAAGTCCTGCAGTCATTTCTTTATTGTTGGAATATAGTAAAGGCAAAGCTACATTATCCAATGCCGATAATTTTGGGAGAAGATTAAATGTTTGAAACACAAATCCTATTTCTTCGTTTCTAAATTCCGAAATTTGGTTGTCATCTAATTCGTGAATGGTTTTGTTTCTCAATAAATATTCCCCTCCAGTAGGATTATCCAAGGCTCCAATAATATTCATAAGAGTAGATTTCCCTGATCCAGAAGATCCCATCAAAGCAATATAATCATTGGGCTTAATTGTAAGATTAATCCCTTTAAGAGCTTGATATTCAAACTCACCTGTTATATATGTTTTCTTTATGTTTCGTAATTCAATCACAAATAGGAATAGTTTTATTGAGGATGTAAGTATAACTATTTTAACCTATAAGGTTACACATTATTGTGTTAAATGGTGTTAATGATATGTAAATGGAGTTGTTCTTATGTAATTATCGCCTCAAACCTGGCAGGTTTTAATAACATCTCCGGTTTATTTTTAAAAGAAGTATTTATTCTGTTTTACAACACAATTAATTTCTGTATTTTTACCTCACTATGAAACCAGACTTTACAACACTAGATTACAACTCCATTTCTAACGAAGAAAAAGGAGTGAAACGAACAAAGAATTGGAACACGAACGAGGGTATTGAGCTTAAATCTCATTACACCAAAGAAGATTCTAAAGACTTAACTCACCTAGATTTTGTAGCAGGTATTGCTCCAAATCTTAGAGGGCCTTATTCTACTATGTACGCAATAAGACCTTGGACAATAAGACAATACGCAGGTTTTAGTACTGCCGAAGAATCCAATGCATTTTACAGAAGAAACCTTGCCGCAGGGCAAAAAGGATTGTCTGTAGCGTTTGATTTAGCAACACACAGAGGATATGACAGTGACCACGAACGTGTAGTGGGTGATGTTGGGAAAGCTGGAGTTGCAATAGATTCGGTTTTGGATATGAAAACCCTGTTCGACCAAATTCCACTGGATAAAATGTCGGTTTCTATGACAATGAACGGAGCTGTAATTCCAATTATGGCATTTTATATTGTTGCTGCCGAAGAACAAGGAGTAAAACCTGAGTTACTTTCTGGAACCATACAAAACGATATTTTGAAGGAGTTTATGGTACGAAATACGTACATCTACCCTCCTGCTCCAAGTATGAGAATTATCTCAGATATATTTGAATATACTTCGGAGAAAATGCCAAAGTTCAATTCTATTTCTATTTCTGGATACCACATTCAAGAAGCTGGAGGAACTGCCGACATTGAGTTGGCTTATACCTTGGCAGATGGATTGGAATACATAAGAACTGGATTGAAAGCTGGAATGAAAATAGATGAATTTGCACCAAGACTTTCTTTCTTTTGGGGAATTGGGATGAATCATTTTATGGAGATTGCCAAAATGAGAGCTGCCAGAATGTTGTGGGCAAAACTATTGAAACAATTCAACCCTGAGAATCCAAAATCTATGGCATTGAGAACACATTCTCAAACCTCTGGATGGAGTTTGACGGAGCAAGATCCTTATAATAATGTAGCCCGAACTTATGTAGAAGCTATGGCTGCTGCATTTGGAGGGACACAATCTTTGCACACCAATGCACTGGATGAAGCTATTGCTTTACCAACAGATGCCTCTGCACAGATTGCAAGAAATACTCAATTGGTAATTCAAGAAGAAACAGAAATAACCAAAGCTGTAGACCCTTGGGGAGGATCTTATTATGTAGAAAAATTAACTCAAGAAATTGCTGATAAAGCATGGACTTTGATTCAAGAAGTAGAAGAACTAGGTGGAATGGCAAAAGCCATAGAAACTGGAGTTCCAAAAATGAGAATTGAAGAATCTGCTGCTCGTAAACAAGCAAAAATTGATAGTGGAACGGACGTGATTGTAGGTGTAAATGCTTACCAAACAGACGAAGAAAGTGACATTGATACGTTAGACATTGACAATACAAAAGTAAGAACAGAGCAAGTAGATAGACTTAAAAAACTGAAAGCCGAAAGAGATAACGATAAAGTGAAACAATACTTAACCGAACTTACTGAGGCTGCTAAAGCAGGAACAGGAAACCTATTGGCAATTGCTGTAAATGCAGCAAGAGAAAGAGCTACGTTAGGAGAAATTTCGGATGCAATGGAAGTAGCTTTTGGAAGGTACAAAGCTACCATTAGAACAATTTCGGGTGTTTATTCCTCAGAATCTATGAAAGACAAAGACTTTACAAACGCACAAGACTTGGCAGATAAATTTGCCGAATTGGAAGGAAGAAGACCAAGAATAATGATTGCCAAAATGGGGCAAGATGGACACGATAGAGGGGCGAAAGTAATCTCTACCTCTTTTGCCGATATTGGTTTTGATGTGGATATTGGACCTTTGTTTCAAACTCCAAAAGAAGCTGCAAAACAAGCTATAGAAAATGATGTGCATGTATTAGGAGTTTCATCCTTAGCTGCAGGTCACAAAACTTTGGTTCCTCAAGTAATTGCAGAACTAAAAGAACTAGGAAGAGAAGATATTATGGTAATTGCTGGTGGAGTTATCCCTAAAAAAGATTACGATTATTTATTTGATGCTGGAGTTTCTGGTGTATTTGGACCTGGAACTAAAATCGCTACTGCTGCCATTAATATTTTGGAGAAGTTGATTAAGAATGTGTAGCTTTTGAAAAAAGTTAACCACAAAGGAACACAAAGAAGGCACTGAGATACACAGAGGAAAAATTCTTTTAATAGAATAAGTCTAATTAAGAAATTAGGCTGTCATTCCTGCGAAGGCAGGAATCTATTCATATTAATTATTCTAAATCGTGGTTATAGATTCCTTTCTTCAAAGGAATGACAAATGAATACGATTTATATAAATATTAAAATTTGACAATAAAAACTGCAAACCTATTATCAGTATTTTTAATTACAATGACTGTAATTTCAATAATCTCTTGTAAACAAGTGATTAATGTAGAAAATAAATCTAAAAAACCAATACTATCTACTCCCAAAATAAACGGAGTAAGTATGGTATCTGTGCGAGGAGCAATTGATTCTTCTGCCTTCACTCCTGTTGCTAGACTCAATGCTACTTGGGTGGCTAATATTCCTTTTGGGTTTATTCCTAAACACTCTTCCACGGTTCGTTATAACGAAGAATGGCAATGGTATGGAGAAAAAACCAGAGGCGTAAGCGAATCTATTCTATTGGCAAAAGCACAAGGACTAAAAGTATTACTGAAACCTCATTTATGGATTCACGACATTTGGGTAGGCGATTTGGATTTTGAAACGGAAGAAGACTGGCAGAATTTCGAAACTTCTTATTCTAAATTTATCTTAGGCTATGCAAAAATTGCAGACTCTATGAAAGTAGATGCCTATTGTGTGGGAGTAGAATTAAGAAAAATTGCTACTCAAAGAACCGAATTTTGGAACACATTAATAGATTCTGTTCGTACTATCTATACAGGTAAGCTGACTTATGCTGCCAATTGGGATAACTACGAAAACATTCCTTTTTGGAACAAACTAGATTATATAGGTATAGATGCTTACTTTCCTGTTTCGGAGGCAAAAACGCCTAGCTACAAAGAGTGCTACGAAGGATGGAGCAAGAATTTTGAAACAATAAAATCGCTAAGTAAAAAAGAGAATAGAAAAGTAATTTTTACAGAGTTTGGTTATAGAAATGTTGATTTTACTGGACAAAAACCTTGGGACGATACTCACCTTACCACAATAAATAACGAAGGACAAAACCATGCTTACCAAGCTATATTTGCAAAATTTTGGGGAGAACCTTGGTTTGAGGGTGGCTTTCTTTGGAAATGGTATCCAAATCATGCAACAGCAGGAGGACCAGAAAACAACAGATTTACACCACAACATAAACCTGTAGAAGAAATTATTAGTGAATTTTATAAAAATAACTAGATTTTTTTACTCTTTGTCATTCCTGCG
This sequence comes from uncultured Flavobacteriales bacterium, assembly GCA_964021785.1. GTDB lineage: Bacteria > Bacteroidota > Bacteroidia > Flavobacteriales_D > CAJJDF01 > CAJJDF01. The sequence continues at coordinate 1,659 of CAXIAX010000031.1, read as the reverse complement.
AAGGCAGGAATCTTATTGATCAGGCTGTTTTCTCGTGTTAAGATCCCCACTTTCGTGAGGATGACAATGAATATCGTTTGTTTAACAATTTCGTGAGGATGACATTAATTTTGTTATAATCATTTTCAATTGTCATTCTCGGCTACGACCGGGAATCTTAAAACGAGAATCAGATACTTTCGTGAGGATGGTTATAAATATATTTCTTATTTTTATACTATGACAAACAATCTACTAGCTAAAGGAATCTCGAAAGAAGAGATATTTGCTCAACTAAGAAAAAAACAAGAACAAGACTTTGATTGGCGAACAGGACGCATATTTTGTTCTGTGTATCCCGCAGGAAAAGAAATAGAAGAAGTTTCTAAAGAAGCCTATTCTATGTTCCTTACCGAGAACCCTGTAGACCCTACCCTATTTCCTAGTCTGAGAGACATGGAAACCGAAGTAGTTGCCATGTGCAGTGAAGTATTGCAAGGAGGGCCAAATGCAGTAGGCTCCTTAACCACGGGAGGTACAGAAAGCATTATTCTTGCTATAAAAACAGCAAAAAACAGAGCCAAAGCACTTAATCCTTCTCAAACAGAATTTGATATTATAATCCCCTATTCTATTCATTCGGCTTTTTTCAAAGCTTGCGATTATTTTGAGATAAACCCAATTGTAATTCCACTTACCCCAGATTATAAAGCAGATGTAAATGCTATAAACAAAGCCATAACGAGCAATACTATTTTGATAGCTGCTTCTTCTCCTTCTTATGTATTTGGTGTGGTAGATCCTATTAGAGAGATTGGAAAATTGGCCTTAGAAAAAGATATTTTGTTCCATGTAGATGCTTGCATTGGTGGAGTTGTGTTAGGATTTAATAGATTGGCGGGATTAGAAAACGTACCAGAATTTGATTTCTCGGTTCCTGGAGTAACTTCTATCTCTATGGATTTGCACAAATACGGCTACACAGCCAAAGGTTGTTCTGTGCTGATGCACAAAGACAAAACCTACCGTAAACACCAATATTACGCATGCTCCGAGTGGACTGGCTACACTCTTGTGAACCCAACCATACTGAGTACAAAATCGGGAGGACCCATTGCTGCAGCTTGGGCTGTAATGAAGTTTTTGGGATTGGATGGCTACTGCGCTATTTCCAAAATCACAATGAATACTACCGCCAAATTTGTAAAGGGAATTAACGCCATAGATGGATTAACCGTAGTAGGAAACCCAGAAGTTTCTATCTTCTCGTTTACCACTACCAAAGGAAATCCTTACGATTTGTTTGACGAATTGAATGACAAAGGATGGTTTGTACAGTTTCAATTATCAAACGATTATTGCCCTGCCAATTTACACCTTTCGGTTTCCAAAATTCACGAACACTTGGTAGAGGAATTTTTGGTGGATTTGAAAACCTGTTTTGAAAAAGTACAGAAAAAAGGAATGGTAAAAAAAGCTACTGAAAAAGTAACCATTGAAGCCGTAAAAAAGCTAGCTCAAAACCTATCGCCAGAGAATTTTGATAAACTAGGTAAAATGTTAGGATTTTCTAACGGTTCTGTACCCGACAAACTAGCCTTAATTAATCGAATTATGGATGTACTCCCACCCGATACCGTGAGAAATACTTTGATTGATTATATGAATGATTTTTATACG
>CAXIAX010000030.1:0-26856 GCA_964021785.1 uncultured Flavobacteriales bacterium | reverse complement strand
TCAAGTCTTATTTCAATCCGTATTCCTTTATTTTACGGTAAAGGGTTCTTTCAGAAATACCTAATTCACTAGCAGCATACTTTCTTTTACCTCTGTGTTTATCCAAGGCTTTGGTAATCATTTCCTTTTCTTTTTCTTCCAAAGATAAAATCTCTTCTATCTCTTCGTGTTCGTGAATTGGCTGAGCTTGGTAAGAAATAGCATTACTAGTTTTGTAATTGTCTTTGTAGGTTTCCCTCACATCTTTATTCATTTTATTAATGATTTCAATGTCGTTTTCAGGAAAATCTACATTCACATCTCCATTGCTTTGAACAATGTCTACAATTATTTTTTTAAGTTCTGTAATGTCCTTTTTCATATCAAAAAGTACTTTATGCAGAATATCTCTTTCGCTCATGCCTGAGTGTGATTCGCCATCATTTGGCAGAAGGACAGGTAAGTTGTTTTGGTAAACAGCCGGTAAATAAGTGGCTAGTTTTTCGGCAGTTATTTCTCTTTTGTTCTCAATAACAGAAATTTGCTCGGTTATGTTTTTTAATTGTCTAATGTTCCCTTTCCATCCATAATGAACAAGCATTTCTCGTGCTTCAGGAGTTAAACTAATAGTTGGCATTCTGTATTTTTCTGCAAAATCAGAAGCAAATTTTCTAAACAATAAGTGAATGTCATCCCTTCTTTCTCTCAGTGGAGGAAGTTTGATAGGGACAGTACTTAATCTGTAATATAAATCCTCTCTAAATTTTCCTTTTTGTATAGCTTCTTCCAGTTTTGCATTAGTAGCCGCAATAACTCTCACATCTGTTTTTTGCACCTTAGATGATCCTACTTTAAAAAATTCTCCAGATTCTAACACTCTCAATAATCTTGCTTGAGTAGAAAGAGGTAATTCTCCCAATTCATCCAAAAAGATAGTTCCACCATCTGCTTGTTCAAAATACCCTTTTCTCTTTTCGTGTGCACCTGTAAACGAACCTTTCTCATGGCCAAAAAGTTCAGAGTCTATTGTCCCTTCGGGAATTGCACCACAGTTTACAGCAATGTATTCTGCGTGTTTTCTTTTGCTATATTGATGAATTACTTGAGGCATGGTTTCTTTACCTGTTCCACTTTCTCCTGTAATCAATACAGAAATATCAGTAGGAGCAACCTGCATTGCTACTTCTAAAGCTCTGTTTAGCCCAAGTGAATTTCCTATTATTCCAAATCTTTGTTTTACTGACTGTAGTTCCATTTTCTGTTAAATTAATTCACCTCTCATAGAAGCTTTCGTGCAACCTGTAATTCTCACTGTAACATAATCTCCAATATTATTATCTCCTTTAGGAAATATAATGGATGAACTATGCTCATTTCTCCCCATGTATTCTTCGTCCGATTTTTTAGACACTTTCTCTACCAAAACTTCAAATTCTTTACCAATTTGTTTTTCAAAATAAGCCAATTGATTTTTGTGCTGAACTTCAATGATTTCAGTTAACCTTCTTTGTTTTGTTTCTTCAGGAATATCATCTTCGTATTTCCTTTCGGCCAAAGTTTTTGGTCTTTCCGAGTATTTATACATGAATGCAGCAGAGAATTTCACCTCTTCTATTAAGCTCAATGTATCTTGATGTTGTTCTTCTGTTTCTCCACAAAACCCAGTAATAATATCTGTAGAAATAGTAGCATTAGGTAGTATTCTCTTAATTGCTTCAATTCTATTTAGGTACCATTCTCTGGTGTATCCTCTATTCATTTTTTTAAGCAAATCACTGTTTCCAGATTGCACGGGTAAATGAATATAATTACAAATGTTATCGTATTTAGCTATGGTTTCTATTACATCATCTCCCATGTCTTTTGGGTGAGATGTAGAAAAACGCACTCTCATCAATGGATTTATTTGTGCAACCATTTCCATCAATTGAGCAAAATTTGTAGTCGGTATGGTTTCGTCTTTTATCACCCCTTTGGAACTCATATTCCATCTGTAACTATCTACATTTTGTCCCAATAAAGTGACTTCTCTATAGCCTCTTTCAAATAAATCTCTTGCTTCGGCAACTATGGTTAGAGGGTTTCTGCTTCTTTCTCTTCCTCTTGTAAAAGGAACTACACAAAACGAACACATATTATCGCATCCTCTTGTAATAGATACAAATGCAGTAACTCCAGTATTGTCTAATCTTACGGGAGAAATGTCTGCATAAGTTTCTTCTCTTGAAAGCAATACGTTTACTGATTTTTGACCTCCTTCTGTTTGGTGCAGTAAATTTGGTAAATCTCTGTAAGCATCTGGCCCTACAACTAAATCTACTAGTTTCTCTTCTTCTAATAAAGCAGTTTTTAATCGCTCAGCCATGCATCCCAATACTCCTACCATAAGGCTTGGTTTAGCCTTTTTCATTTTTTTAAAAGTGGTTAATCTTTTTCTCACAGTCTGCTCGGCCTTATCTCTAATAGAGCAAGTGTTCAATAAAATTAAATCAGATTCTTCTATATTTCTTGTGGTAGAGTATCCATTTTCACTCAAGATTGAAGCAACTACTTCACTGTCCGAAAAATTCATTGCACATCCATAACTTTCCAAATACAGTTTTTTGCTGTTTTTGGCAGTTTTTGAGTTAATAATTAACGCTTCTCCCTGCTTGCTTTCGTCTATTTTCTTTTCGGTTGTGTGCATTTACTGTGTTGTATTCAATTTTCATACAAAGATAAAAATAACTGACATAATTGCAGAGTTTTGAATGAAGATTTGTTTTTTCTTTCTTTCATGAAGGATTCAGTTTTCTAATTCGTCAAAATGAATAGTATGAGATTTTTACCTCTAATCATTCAATTTTACCATTTGCAATAATTGTTTGATGAACATGGCATTAATTTTGTAAAATTGGATAATAAAAAATATAGTATCATGAAAAAATTAAGTTTAATAGCCCTAAGTTTTATTTGTTTTAGCTCATTTGCTCAAAATATGGAAGGAGAGATTTCTTTCATAGAAAGTCTTGATATGACCGAAAAGATTGAAGAAATGAACCAGGGATTGGATAGTTTGAAACAAACTAATCCTGAGAGGGCTGCTCAGATGAGCGGAAGAACAAAGTATATTGAGGAGTTTATGAAAAGTTTTGAGAGAACAGAAACTGTTTTGTATTTCAAAAATAATGTGTCTGTTTATAAGGAGAAACCAGCAGAGTTAACAGAAAGTGAAGTGAATCAAGAATCTAATTTCATGATGGCTTTTAAGCCAAAGGCTGATATTATTTATTACAATAAGGAAGAGGATAAAAATCTGATTCAAAAAGATTTTATGGGAGCTGAATTTTTGGTGGACCAACCACTAAATGATTACAAATGGAAAATTGTAATGGAGCAAAAGATGATTAAAGGATATCCATGTATGAAAGCAGAAAAGGAAGATTCTTTATATAAAGTGGAAGTGTGGTTTACGTCTCAAATCCCCGTATCTTCTGGTCCTAAAGGACTCTATGGATTGCCAGGAATGATATTGGAAGCAAAATTTATTAAAATTAATAAAGAAGGAGAGGTTAAGAAAAAGGGTGGTAGGAGAAGAATGATGATGCAAGATTTTGCCATGGATGTGGTAATTACAGCAGATGTAATTGAGTTGAAAGAGGTAAGTAAAAAATCGATAAAAGCACCAAGTAAAGGGACGAAAGTAGAGAGTGAAGCGGCTTATAACAAGCTTATCTTGGAGAAAGTGAAAGAAATGCAGGCAGGTGGAGGAAGAGGAAGAGGAGGTCGTGGATCAAGAGGTCATTAATTCAATATCTATAATACATTTCAATAAATGAGATCAATAATTTTAGTTGCAGCTTTTTGTTTTTCTTTTTTTGGCTCTTTTAGCCAAAATTTGAATTCTTATACCTTGATAGGTTCCGTGGTAGACTCAATAAATGCACCTTTGCCGTTTACTACCGTGGTTATTTTATCCGTAAATGATTCTTCTTTGGTTAATTATTCAGTTTCCAATGATTTTGGTGATTTTGAAATGAAAGGAGTAAAGCCAAATTCTTATATTATGCAATTGTCTTTTATGGGATATAGGACTTTTAGCAAAAGAATTGAAGTGAAGGGCTCTGCAGAGTTGATTGATTTAGATGTTCTTAAATTATCTAATAATGATAAATACCTAAAAGAAGTTTCTATCGAGGGAGATTATATTCCTATTGTATTTAGAAATGATACGGTAGAGTATAATGCAGGTTCGTTTAAAACTCAAAAAGGAGCAAACGTAGAAACTCTTTTGACTAAGATGCCAGGAATAGAAGTAGATTCTGATGGAGAAATTACTGCTCATGGAGAAAAAGTAACTAAAATATACGTAGACGGAAAGGAGTTTTTTGGAGATGATCCAAAGATAGCAACCAAAAACATCCCTGCAGATGCAATTGATAAAGTTCAAGTTTTTGATAAAAAATCAGAATTATCGGAGTTTACAGGTGTAGATGATGGAGAAAGAAGCAGAACTATAAACATTACTTTAAAAAAAGATAGAAAAAAAGGTTTGTTTGGTGAAGCAAGCGTAGGCGGAGGTTATGGAAATAATAACGAAAGATATAAAGGAAAGTTAAACTTAAATAGATTTTCTGAAACGGCACAGTTTACTACTTTGTTAATGGCAAATAATGTAAATGAACAAGGGTTTTCGTACAAAGATTATTTCAACTTCATGGGAGGAATTAGTAACGTATTGAAAACAGGAAAAACAAATTTTGACCCTTCATCTACTGGAGTTCCTATAAACATTGCTGGAGCCAACAATGGTATTGCTTCTACTATTGCAGGGGGAATAAATTACAATCAAGATATTGGTAAATCAACCCATATTATTTCTTCTTTCTTTGTCAATAATTCGAATTCTGATATCAATAGAATAACCAATAGTGTGAATTATTTGGCCAATTCTTCTTTTACATCTAATAACACAAATGACCAAAGTCAAGATCTTCAAAACTATAGATTGAACGCTAAATTGCAGCATGAATTCAATATTCAAAACAGGTTAGATTTGAATGTTGTGGGAATTTACACGGCATCAAAAACCAATGAATTATCAAACGAGAATCAATTATTCTCTGATGCTACAAACAATACTTCTTCTGGTAATTCTTATGCAACTGGTAATGGATTGAATGCAACATTTAGCGCAGATTATAAGAAGAAATTCGACAAAGTAGGTAGGTCATTAAATTTCTTAGGAGATTTCTATTATTTGAATAACGAGAGCAAAACACAGTTAGAAACAGACAGAGAGATTTTATTACAGGATGGTTCAAGCATATTGGCAAGCATCAATCAGGATCAAGCGCAATTAGTAAATAAGTTAGAGTATTTTGGAAAAGTAGCCTTTACAGAGCAGTTAACTAGTAAGTCATTTATTATTGCTGACTACAGTTATTACAACCAATCTCAAGAAAACAACAAAGATTTTTATGATTTAGTTGCTCAAAACTCTGTGTACAATCAGTTGTTAAGTAACTTCTTTAAAAGTGACTATAACTACCATCAGTTAGGATTAAAATACAATTACAAGCTAGGTAAAAGTATGCTTGTAGCTGGAGTAGATGCTCAAAAATCGAGATTGGTAGGTACAAGAGATGAAAATACAGAAAGTATAAACCAAAACTTTCAGGTTCTGTTGCCAAATTTCAATTGGAGAAAAAGAAATGGGATGAGAAGTAATATTAACCTAAAATATTCTACCACATTTAATGAGCCAACAATTAGTCAATTGCAACCAGTTTTGGATAACTCAAATCCTCTAAATGTTTATGTAGGAAACCCAAATTTGAAACCTGAATACTCACACAATATGAGTTTTAATTGGTTTACTTATGATGCGTTTAGCGAAAGACAAACAGGAATTTTCTTGAATGCCTATGCCGTAAATAATGACATAAATAATGCAAGATACTTTGATTCGATAAGTAAATTACAAACAACAACTCCTCAAAACACACAAGATAATTTAGGGGTAAATACTAATTTTAGATACGGGTTTAAAGTTTCTAAATTAAAAACAAAAGTAAATACAGGATTAAGTTTTGGTGTGAACCAAGGGTACAACTTGGTAGATAACCAAGAGAACAAATCATTGACTTATAATTATGGGGGATCTATTTCTTTGAGGAATACTAACGATAAAATAGTGAGAGCCTTATTGGAAGTAAGTTCTAGTGCAAACCTTAACCAAATAGGATTGAATGACCAAGTGAACTCTATGTATATTAATACAAAAATGGTGGGAGAAGTAGATGTAGAGCTTAAAAACGATTGGGAATTTGGAATTACAGGGACTCAAAATTTTTATACAGGTAAATCTTTAGCAGTTGCTCAAAACTTTTTTATTCTTGATGCATTCGTAGCGAAAACCATATTTAAAAATAAAAAAGGTCACCTTAGATTATCTATTTATGATGCTTTAAACCAGAGGACTGGGATATCAAACTACGGTCAGGCAAATTATTTAACAGAATCTAAAGTGAATGTCTTGAAACGTTACGGATTGCTTACTTTCACTTATAAAATCATTAAGATTTAAGAGTTAAAACTTCTTATAAAAACAAGTCATTTCAATTTTGATTTGGAATAGTAATTAAAAAGTCCTTAGTTTTGTGGTTAATAAAATGGAGTCATTTTCATTTGTTAAGTTCAAAATATTCCTTTCTTATTATGGAATAAAAATTAATACAATACTACATGTCAAAAAACTTAGTAATAGTTGAGTCACCTGCCAAAGCCAAAACCATTGAAGGTTATTTAGGAAAAGGATTTACCGTAAAATCCAGTTTTGGACATGTGAGAGATATTCCGAAAAAAGGAATGGGAATAGATATCGAAAATGATTTCAATCCCAACTATGAAGTTTCTGAAGACAAGAAAAAAGTAGTAGCGGAATTAAGAAAATTGACAAAAGCATCTGATGTTGTGTGGCTTGCGACTGATGAGGATCGAGAAGGAGAAGCTATTTCATGGCATTTATATGAAACTTTGGGTCTTGATAAAAAAGAAACAAAGAGAATTACATTTAATGAGATTACAAAAACTGCTGTTCAAAACGCAATTGAGAATCCAAGAGAGATAAATATTGATTTAGTTAATGCTCAGCAAGCAAGAAGAGTATTAGATAGATTGGTGGGATTTGAATTGTCTCCAGTACTTTGGAAAAAAATAAAGCCATCTTTATCAGCTGGTAGAGTTCAGTCTGTAACAGTAAGATTAATAGTAGAAAGAGAAAGAGAAATTAGAGGATTCGAATCTACTGCAGCTTATAAAGTTAAAGCAGAATTCGTATTAGACGGTACTGTTATTAAAGCAGATTTGGGAAAAACATTTAAAACAGAAGCAGAAACATTAAACTTTTTGAACAAATGTGCAGAGTCTGATTTTAAGATTGATGACATTCAAAAAAAGCCAGCAAAAAAATCTCCAGCACCACCTTTTACAACTTCAACTTTACAACAAGAAGCAAGTAGAAAGTTAGGTTATTCGGTAAGTAGAACAATGAGTGTAGCTCAAAAATTATACGAATCGGGAAGAATAACTTATATGAGAACAGATTCTATAAATCTATCCAAAACGGCTAGAGATGGAGCTCAAGCTGAGATAGTGAAAGCTTACGGGAAAGAATTTAGTCATTCAAGAACTTTTAAAACTAAAACAAAAGGGGCGCAAGAAGCTCACGAAGCAATAAGACCTACAAGTTTTGCTGTGCACTCTGCAGGAAACGATAGCAGTGAAAACAGATTGTATGATTTGATTTGGAAAAGAGCTATTGCATCTCAAATGAGTGAAGCACAGTTAGAAAAAACTACAGTAAAAATTGCTGGAACAAAAATCACAGAACTATTTACGGCAAGGGGTGAAATCATCAAATTCGAAGGATTCTTAAAAGTTTACTTGGAAGGTAAAGATGATGAGCATGAAGATTTGGAAAGTGAGAACGAAGGAATTTTTCCTCCAATGAATATAGGAGATGCTGTTTCAAACCAATTAATCGAAGCAACACAAAGATTTACTCGTCCACCTGCAAGATTCTCAGAAGCTGCATTGGTAAAGAAATTAGAGGAGTTAGGGATTGGGAGACCATCTACTTATGCGCCAACAATTACTACAGTGCAAAAAAGAGGATACGTATCTAAGGAAGAGATAGATTACAAGACAAGAAACTACGGACAATTAACTCTTAAAAACGGTAAAATTGTAACAAAAGAATTATCAGAAAACTTCGGTGGAGACAAAAATAAATTACACCCAACAGATATTGGTACGGTTGTAAATGATTTTTTGGTTGATAATTTTGATGGAATATTAGATTATAACTTTACTGCTTCTGTAGAAAAAGAATTTGATGATATTGCTGATGGACTTATGAAATGGACTGACATGATCAAGAAATTTTACGAGCCATTCCATGCCAAAGTAGAAGATACACTAGAGAACGGAGAAAGACAATCGGGAGAAAGAGTTTTAGGACAAGATGAAGACGGGAACGATATTTTGGTAAGAATTGGAAGATTTGGGCCAATGGCACAAATTGGAAGAACTTTAGAAGATGAAGATGCTCCAAAACCAAAGTTTTCTTCTTTACAGCCAAACCAAAGTATTTCTACAATCACTTTGGAAGAAGTAATTGATTTATTCAAATTACCTAAAGATTTGGGTGAATACGAAGGACATGTGGTAACAGTATCTAATGGAAGATATGGACCTTATATCAAATATGATGAAATGTTTGTTTCTATTCCAAAAGGAGAAGATCCAATGAATGTTGATTTGCCAAGAGCTACAGAGTTAATTGTAGAAAAACAAAAAGCAGATGCTCCAATTTATGAGTACGAAGGATTGCCAGTTCAAAAAGGAAGTGGAAGATTTGGACCATTTATTAAGTGGAACGACATGTTTATCAATGTAAATAAGAAATATGATCACGATAATTTATCGGATGATGATATTATAGAATTGATTGAGGTAAAGAAACAAAAGGAAATAGATAAAGTAATTCATAACTGGGAAGAAGAAGGAATTAGAGTTGAAAAAGCAAGATGGGGAAGGTTTAACGTATTGAAAGGTAAATTAAAAATTGAGTTACCAAAAACCACTAAAGCCGCAGAATTGACATTGGAAGATGTTCAGAAAATGATTGAAAAAGCTAAGCCAGCAAAGAAAAAAGCCAAAGCAAAGCCAAAGGCAAAAGCTAAGGCGAAACCTAAAGCAAAGAAAAAATAAATATGGATCACTCTATTTTCCTAACTCCACACACACAAGATTCAATAAATAGATACCAAAACCTAGAAAACACCTTAGGAGCAAAGGTGGATTTTTATTTGGGAGATACCATAGAAGATACATATAATTTAGCAATAATAGGAGTAAAAGAATCCAGGGGAGGTTCAATTTCTTCGGTTAAAGAAAGTCCGGATTATGTTCGTCAGCATTTGTATGAATTATATTCTTCAACAAATTCAAAAATTATTGACTTAGGGAATATAATTCAAGGAGAAACACTTCAAGATACACTGTATGCATTATCAGAAATGATACAGGAATTAGTTAAAAAAGATATTATTCCGATTGTAATAGGAGGAAGTCAAGAGCTAACAGTAGGTATTTATAAAGCATTTGAAAAGCTAGAGCAAGTTGTAAATCTTACTACTGTAGATAGAAAAATCGATTTTCAATTGGTTAATGAAACGAACAATAATTCTTATTTAAAAGATATTATACTGTCTCAACCTAATTATTTATTTAATTACTCTAACCTAGGTAGTCAATCCTATTATTTAAACCCTGAGAACGTTAAGTTAATGGAGAAACTATACTTTGATAATACCCGATTAGGGGATTTGCAAAGTGATATGACTTTGTCAGAACCAACATTAAGAAATACGAATATATTAAGTTTTGATCTTAATAGTATTCGTCAAAGTGAAGTTCCAGGGACAAGTTTTGCTTCTCCCAATGGATTTTATGGGAATGAAGCTTGTCAGTTGGCAAGATATGCAGGGATGAGCGATAAAATGAGTGTAATAGGTTTGTTTGAAATGACGCCAGAGTTTGATATTCAAGGTCAAACTGCCCATTTAGTAGCTCAAATGATTTGGTTCTTTATTGAAGGGTTTGAATTAAGGAAAAGTGAAACACCTTTGTCAAATAATAAAAATTACATCAATTATAAAGTGGTCCTTTCGGATACTGAAGTAGATTTAATTTTTATTAAAAGTTTAAAATCAGATAGGTGGTGGATGAAGATTCCTTACCCTCCCTCAGAAAAATTAAAGTACGACAGACACCACCTAGTGCCATGTTCTTATCAAGATTATCAAATTGCGGTAAAAGATGAAATGCCAGATCTTTGGATAAAAACTTACAATAAGATTAACATAAATTAATCTTTTAGTAATTGTCAATTGTTATATAATTAAAATTACTTTAGTTTTTTAACACGATTCTTTTGATAAAAAATTTCTAGAATGCAAATTTTTGACTATTTTAGCATTTCATATTAATAATGAAAACCCTATGAAAAGAATTGTATTAATCGCCTTTGCACTTAGTTTCACGTTTGTATCTAAAGCACAACAAGATCCTCAATGGACACATTTTATGTTTGATAAGTTGTCCTATAATCCAGCTTCTGCGGGGTTTAATGATGCTTGGTGTCTTACTGCAATCACAAGGCAGCAATGGACTGGATTCAATGCAGGGGAACCTTCTACAACCTTAATTAATTTCACTACACCTACTTTTAGTAAGTTAAAAGGAGGATTTGGATTTACTTATTATAACGATCAAATTGGTTGGGAAACTAACAATGTTTTAAAATTATCTTATTCTTTACATTTAAAAGAGCTTGGAATCACCTTGGCAGGAGGGGATTTGGGAATTGGTGTTTCTGCTAGTTACAACACGAAAGTAATTAATGCCGATTGGGTTACCCCTGAAAATACTCCAGTAGGAGGAGATCTTGCAATTCCAGCATCAGGAACTAAAGATGCAGGAATGACATTTAATGCAGGTTTATACTATCAGCATCCAAGTAGTTTCTACGCAGGAATATCTACAACTAACTTGAGTCAGACTCAATTAGAAGACTTGAATGTATTGGGTATAAGGCATTATTATGTAATGGCTGGTTACGATTACGATTTAGGTAATACAATCAATACTAATTTTAATTTATTGCTTAGGGCAAATGGATTAATGAAAACTGATGCAGTAAAAACACAATACGATTTAAATTTAAACGTTTTAGCTTTTGACCACTTTTGGGTAGGAGCAACTTACAGACATAAAGATGCAATTGCGCCAATGGCTGGGGTAGAATGGAATGGATTCAGAGTTGGTTATTCTTACGGTTTGGCAACTTCGTTTTTAGGAAGTTATTTTACTAATGGAAACCATGAGTTGATGTTAAACTATTGCTTTAAAATAGTTCCACCTGTAAAGTATCAAAGAGAAGTTCATCCATATTTATTATAGTAAATTGAAACAAAATTAAATTTTTAGCGTAATAAGGATAGAATTATGAGTTATTAACAATATATTTGTTCATAATTCATAGAAAAGAAAGAGAGATATGAAAAGAGTAACACTAATGATAGGATTTGCAGCTTTGATATTATCGAGTTGTCAAAACGGAAACGGAGAGTTGATTGGAGTTCAGAATAGAGCTGAATGGTATGGCTATGATCCGCTTGATATGCAATATGTACCTGCAGGTAGTTATACTATGGGGCAAAGTGATCAAGATGTACCTTTTACACACCAAAATAAAACTCGTGTAGTAACAATGTCTGCATTTTATATGGACCACACAGAGATTACAAATAACGAATATCGTCAATTTGTATACTGGGTAAGGGATTCAATCGCAATGAGAATTTTAGGAGAGAATGATTTTGCTGAAGACTTTTTATTAGAGACTTTGGATGATGAGTTTGAACCAAAAGATGAGGAAGATTGGAATCTTAACTGGGATAATGTAGGTGATATAGATTGGCAAGATGAAGAAATGGGACCAATCCTAATTTCTGAAATGGTACTTCCAGAAAATCAAAGATATTATGGGAAAAGAGAGGTTGATGTAAGAAAACTTACTTTTGATTACTATTGGATAGATTTTAAAGCTGCTGCAGCTAAAGGACGTCCAGTCGTAAAAACTCTTTCTAACTTAGAATATGAAGATAGAGAAGAACACAGAATTAAAATGAAAGACGAAGGCTTTGATTTTCCTGTAGATCAGTATGATGAGGAAGTTCAGCAAGGGAGAGATTTAGATTTAGGTTGGAGAAACAGCAAAGGTCAAAACAATTCAATTCGTTCGCACTCTGATAGATCAAGATTCATTATTCACGAACAAATAAATGTTTATCCTGATACTTTGGTATGGATAAATGATTTCTCTTATTCTTACAATGAACCTTATGCAAGACAATATTTTTCAAGTCCAGCATATGATGATTATCCTGTAGTTGGTGTAACATGGTCTCAAGCTAAAGCATTTAGTGTTTGGAGAACAAACTTGTTAAACAACTTCCGTTCATCTAATGGAGAAGTTATCATAGATGATTTCAGATTACCATCTGAAGCAGAATGGGAATATGCTGCAAGAGGAGGATTAAATGAAAGTCCATATCCTTGGGGAGGTCCTTATATTAGAAACTCAAAAGGTTGTTTCTTAGGAAACTTTAAGCCAATGAGAGGAAGATATATGGAAGATGGAGGAACGTATACTGTTAAAGCTACCTCATACCATCCTAATGATTACGGAATTTATTGTATGGCAGGAAATGTTGCAGAATGGACAAATACTGCCTATGACGAATCTATGTATGAGTTTTCTCACGATTTGAATCCAGAATACACTTATAACGCTTTGGATCACGATCCAATTTCTTTAAAAAGAAAAGTGATTAGAGGAGGTTCATGGAAAGATATAGGTTATTTCCTTCAAACAGGTTCTAGAACTTATGAATACCAAGATACTGCTAAGAGTTATATTGGATTTAGAAATGTATCTAGTTACCTTGGAAGAGGAGGGAACGAACAAAACGGAGACCTATAAAAATCACACTTAATTATTGAATTATCCCCTTTGAATGAAGTCATTCAATTAACCATAATATATATTAATCAAAAACTAAAAAAGAAAAAAGTCTATGAAACCAGGAACTAAAGCATGGAAAAATTTTATGTCGAAACTGTACGGAATTGGTGCAGCTATTGTAATTGTAGGTGCGTTATTTAAGATACAACACTGGCCAGGGGGGAGTTTGATGCTTACTATTGGTTTAGGAACAGAAGCAATTATTTTCTTATTTTCAGCTTTTGAGCCAATTCATGAAGAATATGATTGGACTTTGGTTTACCCAGAATTAGCTTTAGGTCATGATTCTGATGATGATGAAATTACTTCATTAACAACTTCTAGAGGGAACAATGGAGGAATGGGTGTTTCTCAACAATTGGATGGAATGCTTGAAGAAGCTAAGATTGATGGAGCATTAATTGCTAGTTTAGGTGATGGAATGAGAAATCTTTCTGAAACAGCTAATAAAATTAGTAACATGTCTGATGCAACTTCTGTATCTGCAGATTACACGAATAGCTTGAAAAATGCAGCTGCGAAAGTAGATGGATTGGCAGAGTCTTATTCTAAAGCAAGTGAATCATTGATGGGATTAACAGATTCTACTGGTGCAGGAGCTTCATTTGGTGAAGAAATGCAAAAAGTAGCAGGAAATCTTACTGCACTTAATAAAGTATATGAAATGCAACTTGAAGGAGCTACAGAATCTTTAGAAAATTCTAAGAAAATTCAAGGAGGAATTGGTGAAATGATGAGCGCCTTAAGTGATTCAGTTGAAGACACTAAAAACTACAAAGCAAATATCTCTGAATTGAGTAAAAACTTATCTGCATTGAACAAAGTATATGGAAATATGCTAAATGCCATGAATATTAATCCTAACGGATAATATCAGTTTTAATAAATTATTAATCTTTTAAAAAATAAATTAAAATGGCAGGTGGAAAAGAAACCCCAAGGCAAAAGATGATTGGAATGATGTATTTGGTATTAACAGCAATGTTGGCACTTAATGTATCAAACAGTATTCTGGATGCCTTTGTAACAATTGATGAACAATCATTGGAACAGAACAAAACTATCGTAAAGTCTATTAATGGAATAGGAACAAGAATTGCATTCTTGAAAAAAGATCCTCAATCAAAGAAAACGGCTGAGGAAATTGAACCAATTTACGCTAAAATTAAAAAGATTTCTAATGCTGCAGATGATCATTATTATAGTGAGTTAAATGCAATGTTTAAAGAAGTTGAAGGTAAAGAATGGTTTAATAAAGATGCTAAGACTCAAGTTACTGATTTTCTTCCTCTAGAAGAATTACAGAAAAAGGATGATTATGATACTCCAACAAGATATTTTGGAGGAGATACTCCTGAATCTGATAAAAGAGGTAAGACATTAAGAAATAACTTGATGAAATATAGAGATGATTTGATATTAACTGTAGCAGGAACTGTTAAAGATGATAAAAATATTGTTCATACTATAACAAAAGATAAATTGGCTTCTTATGAAAAATTCAAAACTTTTTTGGATAGTGATAAACACCCAAATAAAGCTGAGTTATTAGAAATTTATGCAAGTTTGACTAAACCAGAAACAGTGTTGCAACATGCAGAAACTAAAGACTGGAACGTAGCAAGATTTTATCACCAACCTATGGTGGGAGTAATTAGTACTATGACGTCATTGAGAAATGATTTGAGATTAGCACAAGAAAAAGCTTCTAAGATGTTGTTGTCTAGAATTGATAAACCAATGATGAATATTAATAAAGTAGATGCTCAAGTTATTGCAAATACACAATATATTAATGTTGGTGAAAAACTAGAAATAAAAGTTGGAATTGTTGCTTATGATTCAACAAAAAAATACCCAGCTCAATACAGAATGGGAACTTCAGGAAGTTATGCTTTGGCAGATTCAGGTAAGTTTACATTGAGTGGAGGAGCTCCAGGGAAGAAATATTTAGAAGGTAATCTTGAAGTAGAATTAGCAGGAGAACCTACTCAACTTCCTTTCTCGTTTGAATATACAGTTGGTAAACCATCTGCTTCTATTGCAGCTCCAGAGCTTAATGTGATGTACAGAGGTTATGACAACAAAATTCAAGCAGTAGCATCTGGTTACCCACCAAGTGAAGTAACTACTTCATGTAGTGGATGTAGTAGTTTCCAAAAAAGTGGAGATATGTACATTGCTAGAGTAGGTGGAGGAAAGGAAGCTACAGTTTCTGTGAAAGCAGGAGGGAAAACTGTTGGACAACAAAAGTTTAGAATAATGCCAATGCCAAAGCCACAACCTTATTTTGGAGGTCAAACTTATGGTAAGAAAACAATTAAAAGTGGAATTTTGAAACAAACACCACCATTAACTGCAAAGTTGGCTGATTCACCATTGAACGTAAGTTTTTCTGTTAAATCATTTACTTTAGATGTAATTGTAAACGGAAAAATTATTACTGAAAAAGCAAATGGAGGAACACTTACACCAAAAATGAAAAACTTGGTGAAAAATGCTAAAAAAGGACAAAAAGTTTATTTCAGTGATGTTATGGTTGCTGGTCCTGATGGAAAAGCAAAACCAATTGGAGGACTTACTTTTAAAGTAATATAACTAACTTTTTTACGTTATTATCGTAACAGAGTATTGAGAATTAAAAAAGAAACAAGATGAAGACGAAAATTTTAGGAATAGCTATGATGTTGATGGGAAGCTTTGCTTTTGGTCAATTACCAAGCACAGGAGTTTCTCCTTCCAATGTATTGGATGGTTTATACGTACAAACACATATACCTACGAAAAAGGTAATCAGTTATGCACCTTTACGTGAAGCGGATGTAATGTGGAGTAAACGTATTTGGAGAACAATTGATGTTCAGCAAAAACTAAATTTCCCTTTGTTTTACCCTCTAGAACCTTTGACGGATAGAATGTCATTATGGGATATCATAAAATACGGTATCGAATCAGAAGGAAGTTTAACTCCTTATGAAATAAATGGTGATGGTAAACTAGATTTTAATGGGGAATTCTTATATCCACTTTTAGCTCCAAATGGAAACACCAAAGATGAAGCGTATTTAACTGCAATGAAGCAATTATTATATTCAACATCTCAAGTTGCTCAGTTGGATGAAAATGGAGAGCCAATGTATGATGATGAAGGAGATGACATTTATATGACTTCTGAAGATCCTATACTTTCTAGCCAAATTACAAAGTACTTGGTGAAGGAAGATTGGTTTTTTGATAAGCAAAGATCTGTAATGGATGTTCGTATTATCGGAATAAGCCCAGTTATTATCGAATTTGATGATGAAGGTGAAGCTAAAGGAGAAAAACAACTGTTTTGGTTGTATTTCCCAGAATGTAGATACGTATTCCAAAATTATTTTGTTTATAACAGACAAAATGATGCACAAAGAATGTCATTTGACGATTTGTTTTGGAAGAGAATGTTTGCTAGCTTTATTCACAAAGAATCTAACGTATATGATAGGGAAGTTTCTCATTACGAAAAGAATGGTGTGAACGCTTTGTTGGAGTCGGAAAAAATAAAGAATAAAATGTTCCTTATTGAGCACGATTTGTGGCACTTATAATAAGTTTTTAACTTAATAGAAAGGCTGTATGATTTTTATCGTACGGCCTTTTTTTATAATTTAGAAGAATGAAAAAATTATTAGTAACAGGGGGAGCCGGATTTATAGGTTCTCATGTAGTCAGGTTAATGGTAAATAAATATCCAGAATACCACATTATTAACTTAGATAAATTAACCTACGCGGGTAATTTAGAAAACTTATTAGATATCGAGAAAAAAGATAACTATAGTTTTGTGAAAGGAGATATTGTAGATGAAAAGTTTATTAATGAATTGTTTGCTTCTCATGATTTTGAAGGAGTAATTCATTTAGCCGCAGAGTCGCATGTAGATAGGTCTATTACGAATCCTACAGAGTTTATTAAAACAAATATAGTAGGGACAATTAATTTATTGAATGCTGCTAAAGCTTCTTGGGGGGATAATATGAAAAATAAAATATTTTATCATATATCTACTGATGAAGTTTATGGTTCTTTGGGTAAAGAGGGCTATTTTGTTGAAGATACGCCTTATGACCCAAGAAGTCCTTACTCTTCTTCTAAAGCTAGTTCTGATCACTTGGTAAGAGCATATTTTCATACTTACGGTATGCCGGTTAAGATTTCTAATTGTTCTAACAATTATGGGTCTCATCAGTTTCCAGAGAAGCTGATACCTTTGATGATTCATAACATTAAAGAAAATAAACCTTTGCCTATATACGGGGAGGGATTAAACATTAGAGATTGGTTATGGGTAAATGATCATGCGAGAGCAATTGATGTAATATTTCATGATGGTGTTATAGGTGAAACTTATAACATTGGTGGAAATAACGAATGGACTAACATAAACCTTGTAAAACACTTGTGTAAAGTAATGGATACCAAGTTGGGTAGAGGTGTTGGTGAAAGCGAAAAGTTAATTACTTATGTGAAAGATAGAGCAGGGCATGATATGCGCTATGCTATTGATGCAAGTAAGATTAAAAAAGATTTGGGTTGGGAGCCTTCTATTACATTCGAAAAAGGATTGGAAGATACAGTAGAATGGTATTTAGCGAATGAAGATTGGTTAAATAATGTTACCTCTGGAGAGTATCAAAATTATTATAAAAAACAATATAAGAGTTAGTTATGTCAGTATCATCAGAATCTAAGACAGTTGCAATTATTGCTCATATTACCATTATTGGTTGGATAGTGGCAGTTGTAATGAACAGTAATAATAAATCAGAATTTGCCTCATTTTATATAAGACAAACTTTATTATTAAACCTTGTTTTAAGTTTTGGAGTTGTTCCTTTTTTAGGTAGGATTGTGGGTCTAATTGCTTTTGTGTTTCTTATCTTAAGTTTGCTATACGCATTAGGTGGAAATAAAGCTAAATTACCTCTAGTGGGTGAGTATTTTCAAAACTGGTTCAAAGGCTTATAAAGCTAATAAATATTTAATTTATGTCTCAAGTTTACCTTCTAATAGAAGAATAAATTTGAGACATTTTTTTTATTTTTTTTCTTTGTTTTTATTCCACATGAAAATAAAGTCGTTATTTTTTATCTGGTTAATGTCTTTTGCTGTAAGGATATAAAATATATCAATAATAGGTAATATTCCCATTCCTCCTCCTAGAGTTAGCGTGTAGGATATAGGAACTAATGCTTTTGTTCCTAAGTACAACCTGTGTACCCCAAACACTCCTAAAGTAATTGCGAGCGTAACTGCAATTATTTTTGTTTTGTTTATATCCTTGTTTGTATTCGTATCTAATTGAATAGATGTAAAAGGAATTTCATTAAAATGGTTAGTCATTATAACTTCATCATTAGATGAGAGCGCTTGAAATGATGCAAGAAATACAAGAAGGCTAATGATTATTTTCATAAATGGTTCTTTTGTGAAAATTAGAAAAAAATAAATTCAAAAAAAAACCAGAGTAAATTTATTACTCTGGTTTTTAAATTATTTAGCTAACAATTATTTGTTTGCAGCATAGTTTTTAGAAACTTCATCCCAGTTAATTACATTGAAAAAAGCTTCAATATAATCAGGTCTTCTGTTTTGGTAGTGCAAGTAGTAAGCATGTTCCCATACATCCACGCCTAAGATTGGAGTTCCTCCACATCCTACACCTGGCATTAAAGGGTTATCTTGGTTTGGTGTTCCACAAACATCAACTTTTCCTCCTTCATGAACGCATAACCATGCCCATCCAGATCCAAATTGAGTTGCTGCTGCATTAGCGAAAGTGTTTTTAAATTCTTCAAAAGAACCAAAAGCTGTATTTATTGCTTCTGCTAATTCTCCTGTAGGCTCTCCACCACCATTTGGTGACATAACAGTCCAAAACAATCTGTGGTTGTAAAACCCACCTCCATTGTTTCTAACAGCTCCATTAGAAGAATCAAGATTTGTAAGTATATCTTCGATAGATTTTCCATCAAGATCTGTTCCTTCAATTGCTGCATTTAGTTTTGAAGTATATCCATTATGATGCTTGCTATGGTGAATTTCCATTGTTCTTGCATCTATGTGTGGTTCCAATGCATCATATGCATAAGGTAATTCTGGTAATTTGAATGACATAATTTTTTGTTTTTATGTGTTAATATTATTAATACAAATATAATTAAACTAGCCAAGAATATAAAGAAAAAGCGAGGTAGTTTTCTCGGTCTTTTTCATCTTCTATTTCCTATTAAATTTAGCTTTATTTTAAATGTTTTAGATTCACTCCATATAGGATTATGAAAAGGATAGAGAATATACTTCCAAAAAGTAACATACCTCCTAAAATTACTCCACCAATCATTATTGCAGGAATGGCAATTTCCAAAATGCAACCCAAAATATAGATGTAATAACCATTCTTTTTTAATTTTCTAATTAATATTGCTCCTATAATACATATTATACCTGCCAATATTGGAACAGAATTTAATAGAGTAAAATGTTCAATATTTAATTTTATTCCTTGCAATGCACTATCCATTAAGAAATTTTGCGAATCAGATTTTTCGAGTAGTACTATTGTGTCGTTTAAAGAGTCTATTTGTTTTGTTTTGGTAATCAGTCTATATGAGCTCATTAGAATAGCTAAGCCACTTCCTATAAAGGTCAAAATCGTTACTACGTTAAGCATTTGCGGTAGTTCATCAGTGCCTTGGTTAAAGTCATCCAGTAAATCTTCGTTCATAATTTTTCTTCTTTAAATAGTTTGTTGGTTTAAGGTAATCAGAAATCGCAAGTTTGTGAAATTCTGTTGTAGTTTTTATTAACTTTGTAAAGTAAAACGAATAAATAGAATTATGATAGCACAAGAGATGCCAATTACGATATACTCGGAGATGACTCCAAATCCTAATACAATGAAATTTGTAGCCAACAAAATGTTAGTAGGTGAAGATGTTGTGGCAGAGTATAAGAATGCAGCAGCAGCCAAAGGATCATCAGCTGTGGCAGAAGCTTTATTTGTTTTTCCTTTTATTACGGGAGTGTTTATAGCTCGTAATTTTATTACAGTTTCAAAAATAGCGGACGTAGAGTGGGATGATATTACTTTAGAATTAAGATTGTTCATTTCAGACTTGTTGAAAGAGCATAAAGTAGTTGTATCTACATTGCCAGAGCCCATAGCAAGAGAGGAAGAAGAAAAGAAAGAAGAAAATTTGACCTATGAGACGGTAATTACCTCAGAAATGGATCAAAAAATTGTAGATTTATTAGAAGAGTTTGTTCGCCCTGCTGTAGAGAATGACGGTGGAGCAATACATTTCAAATCTTTTGAAAATGGTGTTGTTACCGTAATTTTGAAAGGTTCTTGCAGTGGATGTCCTTCTTCTACTCAAACCTTGAAAGGAGGAGTTGAACAATTATTGAGGTCTCACCTTAAGGAAGTAAAAGAGGTTGTAGCCGAATCACATTAATATAACTATGCAAAAATTTAATAGAGGTCTTGAGTTATTTTGGTTGTTTTTTACAATTGCGGTAGCAATATTTTGTGTGTATGCATTTGCCACAGATGGAGCTAATTCAGGAAAATATTATTTAATTTTTCTTATTCTACCATTGATGATGTATCTTTTTAGAAGGTATATTAGAATAAGAATGGAAAAAAGCGAATCCAATAATCCCGTTAATAAAACAAAAAACAAAAAGTAATATCCTTATTTTTTGTAACTTCAATTATAGATAAACTCCTCAATGGAAAACTACGTTTTACTTATTATTGTTATTTCTTTGTTGTTTTCTGCTTTTTTTTCAGGAACAGAAATCGCCTATTTACAGTCCAATAGACTAAAAATAGAGATTGATAGAAAACAAGGAATTCTAAGTGCCAAAATTCTATCCTTCTTTGCAAGAAATGAATCTAAGTTCATTACTATGCTTTTGCTAGGGAATAACATAGCATTGGTTGTTTACGGTATTTTTATGGGAGATTTAATAGTAGAAAAATTATTCTCAGCTTATGCGGGTAGTGATGCCCTACCATGGAATATTCTTCTTGTTCAAACGTTAATCTCTACCTTGGTAATCCTTGTAACAGCTGAGTTTTTGCCCAAAACAATATTCAGAATTAATCCGAATAGAACGCTTAGTATATTGGCATATCCTTTGGCAATTGTCTATGGAGTTCTTTATGTATTAACCTTGTTTATTACATTTATTTCTAACCTTATATTAGGGTTGTTTGGAAGTAAAAAGGAAATAGGTGAAGTGAATTTTGGAGCAATTGATTTGGATGATTATTTAAGAAAATCTACTAAAATACAAACGGATAAAGAGCAAGATTACGAAGTTCAGATTTTTCATAATGCACTTAACTTTAATAAAGTAAAAGCGAGAGATTGCTTAATTCCAAGAACAGAGATTAGAGCAGTAAATATTGAACAAACTGTAGAAGAGCTGAAAAGTGAATTTGTAGAGTCTGGTTATTCCAAGATAATGGTATACCGAGATACGATTGATAATATCATTGGGTATGTACATTCGTTTGAGATGTTTAAAAATCCAGAAAGTATAACAGAAATATTGAGGCCAGTAGGGATTGTAGCGGAATCTATGCCAGTAAATAAATTGCTAAGTCAGTTTATAAAACAAAAACAAGGAATTACAATTGTGGTAGATGAATACGGAGGAACAGCCGGTATTATTACAATGGAAGATGTAGTTGAAGAAATTTTTGGAGAAATAGAAGATGAGCATGATAACGAAGAGTTATTAGAGGAGCAACATGAAGAGTCTGTCTATACTTTTTCGGGAAGGCAAGAAATAGAATACATTAATAACGAATACAATTTGGAATTGCCAGAGTCTGATGAATATGAAACATTGGCAGGATTGATTGTTACCGTTCATGAAAATTTCCCTAGTGAAGGAGATGTAATAGAAATTGACGATTTTCATTTTGAAATCTTAGAATGTTCTAATTCCAAGATTGAAAAAATTAAAATCATTAAAAACTAAAAATTAATGTTGTCAGTTTTTTCGGATGAATATTTTATGAAACAAGCCTTCAATCAAGCAAAAATTGCTTTTGACCAAGGTGAAATTCCAATAGGGGCAGTGGTAGTTTCTAACAATAAGATTATTGCTAGAGCACATAACCAAACGGAATTATTGAATGATTTTACAGCCCATGCCGAAATGCTTGCGTTTACTTCTGCATCCGAATATTTTGGGAATAAATACCTGGATAAATGTACATTATATGTAACGCTGGAGCCCTGTGTAATGTGTTCTGGAGCTTCGTTTTGGACAAGGGTAAGTAAGGTTGTTTATGGTGCATCTGACCCAAAAAGAGGATTTAGCACTATAGATAAATCTTTGTTTCATCCTAAAACAATTGTGCAAGGAGGAATCATGAAAAAAGAATGCTCAGACATTCTTGATTTGTTTTTTGAACAAAAGAGATTATAACGGGGTTAAATTTCGCCCTAAAATCAGCACATTTTAAAATACTTGTTTATCTTTATCCTACTTTTTCTATAAGAAGAATACGAAATATGTCTAGAACATTGAAACATACTGTAGAGCTTTCTGTCTATGAAAGCATAGATGCATTGGTTGACTCTGATAAAGAACTAATGCTAAGAGCAAAAAAAGTGAGTGAGACTGCTTATGCACCTTATTCGCAATTTTATGTGGGAGCTGCAGTACGATTAAGTTCTAATGAAATAATAGAGGGGAGTAACCAAGAGAATATGGCTTATCCATCTGGAATGTGTGCCGAGAGAGTTGCAATTTATTATGCAAATTCTTTTCATGCAGATGCTAGGATAGAGACCATTGCGATTACGGCTCACGCCAAAGACTTTGATGTAAATCATCCTATTTCTCCTTGTGGAGCATGTAGACAGTCTATGGCAGAATATGAATTGAAACAAAAGCACCCAATTCGGTTAATTATGACTGGAGAAACTGGGGAAGTGTATATAGCGGAAAGTGTTGAGATGATACTACCGTTTATGTTTAATGAAATTGAATTGAAAAAAGAATAATTATGGCTACTGCAACAAAAAAGGCAACAACCAAAGGTAAATTGAAACATTCGAAAGCACAGTACATGAAATGGTACGAAGACATGCTTTTGATGAGAAAATTTGAGGAAAAAACAGGGCAATTATACATCCAACAAAAATTTGGAGGATTTTGTCATTTATACATAGGACAAGAAGCAATAGTAGCTGGAACAGTAAGTGCAACCAGAAAAGGAGATAAGCACATTACTGCATATAGAGATCATGCTCATCCGCTTGGATTGGGAATGCACCCAAAATATGTAATGGCCGAATTATACGGAAGAACAACAGGTTGTTCTAAAGGAAAAGGAGGATCTATGCATATGTTTGATGTAGAAAGAGGATTGATGGGAGGACATGGAATTGTGGGAGCACAAATTCCAATGGGAGCTGGAATTGCATTTGCAGAAAAATATAATAAAACAAAAAATGTTGTAGTTACTTCTTTTGGAGATGGAGCTGCAAGACAAGGAGCATTACACGAGACATTTAACATGGCTATGATGTGGAAACTTCCTGTAATATTTGTAATTGAAAACAACAATTATGCAATGGGAACCTCTGTAGAGAGAACTACCAATGTAACTGATATGACTAAGATGGGATTGTCTTATGACATGCCTTCAGAAACTGTAGATGGAATGAGCTGTGAAGCAGTACATGCCGCTATGGAAACTGCAGTAGCAAGAGCAAGAAAAGGAGATGGACCAACTTTGTTGAATATAGAGACTTACCGTTATAAAGGACATTCAATGAGTGATCCTCAAAAATATAGAAGTAAGGAAGAGGTAGAAGGATACATGGAAATTGATCCGATTTCTCAAGTACTTAATGTGATTAAGGAAAACAAATTTGCAACAGAAAAACAATTGGAAGCAATTAGTAAAAAAGTAAAAGATTTGGTAGCAGAGTCTATCAAATTTGCAGAAGATTCTCCTTATCCAGAAGCAGATGAGTTGTATGAAGATGTATATAAGGAAGAATATCCTTTTATGATTGAGTATAAATAAGATTGTTAGATTAAAAAAACTATAAAAGATTTAAGAGTTATGGCAGAAATAATTAGAATGCCCAAGTTGAGTGATACAATGGTAGAAGGTGTGGTTGCAGAATGGCACAAAAAAATTGGAGACTCAGTAGAAGAAGGAGAACTAATAGCTGAAATAGAAACGGATAAGGCTACAATGGAGTTTGAATCGTTTTTTGACGGAGTATTATTACACATAGGAGTTGAAAAAGGAAAAGCAGCACCAGTAAATGATATTCTTGCCATAATAGGAGAAAAAGGAGAAGATGTAACAGCATTACTAGCAGCAGAAGCTGATGGAAGCAATGCAAAAGCAGTAGAAGAAAAAGAAGAGCCTAAGAAAGAAGCTCCAAAATCTGCTCCAGCACCAAAAGTTGAAGCACCAAAACCTGCTCCAGCAAGAGTTGTAGCAGAGGTACCAAAAGTGACTGCTCAGCCATCTTATTCGGATAACGATTCTGATTTAAAAATATCACCTTTGGCTAAGAAATTGGCTAGTGACAAAGGATTAAACCTTAGTCAAATAAAAGGAACGGGAGAAGGAGGAAGAATAGTAAAAAGAGACGTAGATAACTTTAGAGGAGGAAACGCATCAAGCTATGTAAACAGAGAAGTTTATACAGAGCAACCAGTTTCTCAAATGAGAAAAACTATTGCAAGAAGATTGGGAGAAAGTAAATTTACTGCTCCACACTTTTATTTAACTATATCTATTGATATGGATAACGCAATGGAAGCAAGGACTGCAATTAACAAATCAATAGCTCCAAGTAAAGTTTCTTTTAATGATTTAGTAATAAAATCTGCAGCAGCTTCATTGAAGTTACACCCTGCAATTAATGCCTCTTGGCAAGGAGATACAATTCGTTATAATGAGCATGTAAATGTTGGTGTGGCGGTATCTGTGGAAGATGGATTGTTAGTGCCTGTTGTAAGATTTGCAGATGGAAAAACATTATCTCAAATTTCGGGAGAAGTAAGAGAATTAGCTAAGAAAGCAAAAGACAAAAAACTTCAACCACAAGAATGGGAAGGAAATACATTTACTATTTCTAACTTAGGAATGTTCGGTATTGAGGAATTTACAGCAATTATAAATACTCCAGATTCATGTATTCTTGCAATTGGTGGAATAAACCAAGTGCCAGTAGTGAAAAAAGGAGAAGTTGTTCCAGGAAATATTATGAAAGTGACATTGTCATGTGATCATAGAGTAGTAGATGGAGTAGCAGGTTCTAAATTTTTACAATCGTTCAAGAACTTTATGGAGAATCCAGTTTTGTTATTGGGATCTTATAATATTTAAGAAACTTTTGGCATAGAGTTTGGATACTTATCTTTAAATAAAAGAACCCATATGAGTAAAAAGATTTACATATTTCTTGCGATTAGTATTTTTATGTTTTCTTGCAAGACTAAGAAAAAAGCGACAAATGAAGCAACAAAAGTTGAGTCTGTAGAGGTGAAAAATTCAAAAGTTGAAATAGATCTAGCTATGATTGTTGGAGATTACTACATCTCTTCCATAGAGGTACTTCCTGAGTTTAATGGAATTGCTCCTACTATAGAAATTGATGAGCTTGGTAAAATCAGTGGATTTAATGGTTGTAATTCTTTTTTTGGTAAACTTAATTTTGAAGGAGGAAACTTGATTGATAATCTTGGTGCTACTAGAATGGCTTGCGAAGGTGAGGCTAATGAAGTAGAAATGATATTGATGCAAGTTTTGAAAAATGTAACTGACATTAAAAGAGAAGGGAATGTTGTCCGATTTTTTTCGGAGGGAAAAGCAGTGATAACAGGTAAGGATATATCTTTAGAAGAAGGAGTTTGGCAGATAGAATCTGTAAACGGAAAATATTTTGAAGAGCAGCCTACTTTTGAAGTAATGAATAGTAGAATGAATGGAAACACAGGTTGTAATTCTTTCTTTGGAATGGTGGATCAAAACAGATTTAAACTAAAATTTATTGAAGTAGGTGCTACCGAGATGGACTGTGCCAATATAGATATGTCAATGGAAGCAATGTTGTTTAAGGCATTGTCTGAAGTGACAGAGTTTAAGAGAATAGATGAAATGGCTATTTTTTATAATAACGAAAAGGAGTTGTTTAGAGCCACAAAGCCAGAATAAGAATAGTTTCAAAATAAGAGCAATTGAGTAATATCTTACTTAACTTTGCTTAACAAAAATAATATAATATGTACCCAGAAGAAATAATAGCACCAATAAGAGAAGATTTAGTAGGAGCAGGATTTACAGAGTTAAGAACTGCAACTGAAGTGGATGATATAATGAAGCAGGAAGGAACAACTTTATGTGTAATTAATTCAGTTTGTGGATGTGCCGCAAGAAATGCAAGGCCAGCTGCAAAGCTATCTGTAGAAATGTCTGATAAGAAACCTACAAATATTGTAACGGTATTTGCAGGAGTAGATGCAGAAGCAGTAGCGCAAGCCAGAAAATATACATTACCTTACCCTTCATCATCACCATCTATCGCATTATTCAAGGATGGTAAATTAGTTCACTTTTTAGAACGTCACCATATTGAAGGAAATACAGCAGAAGCAATTGCCGATAATTTATCTGCAGCTTATACTGAGTTTTGTTAAGAGATTAA
>CAXIAX010000029.1:0-28776 GCA_964021785.1 uncultured Flavobacteriales bacterium | reverse complement strand
CCAGCAAACTTCTTAAGTTGTAGTTCAGCTATTTTTGCATTGTACTTCGCGTTAAGCAAATTTAGTTTTGTGTTTATCAAATTTAGTTGTGCTGTGCGGTATTCCAAAGATGTAATCTTACCTAAATTGAATAATTCTTTAGATTTTAGGAAGTTTTGATTACTGATTTCTACGTTTATCAATTCGTTTTTGATAATCACTTTTTGAGTACTGTATTCTGCCCAATAGCTAGCCAGTTGATTCTCTAAATTCAAACTTAATTTTTTGGTATTCAGTTCTTGTGTTTTAAGAGCAATTTTAGCGTTCTGAACATTCACTTTTGTCGTTCCTCCATCAAATATATTCCAGCTCAAACTAAGTCCTGCATTCAGTCCATTGCTTTGTTGTACCGCAAAGAATCCTGCCGGTCCATTGTCGTTATAGTTTAATCCGTAACCCACAGAAGTAGAAACACTAGGTAGCCACCCAGCTTGGTTTATTTTGATTTCTTGCTCAGAAATAGCTTTGTTTATAGCCATTTGTTTAATCTGATTATTTTCAGATTTTAGTTGTTCCAAAAGAACTTCGTACGATAAAGTTTCTTCTAAACTTACATCTTTACTAGTTTCAAATGTTGTGCTAATATCTCTACCCAATAAGTAATTAAGGTTTCTTATGTTGTTTTGTAACTGAACCGTAAGATTTACCAAAGTAATACTATCTGTGTTGGCATCTACTCTTGCATTCAATACATCTAGCGTGGTTTTTTGACCATATTTTTGCTCGGCAGTCACTCTGTCCAATCTTTCTTTAGAGATGTTATATGCTTCTAGTAAAGTGCTTTTTTGTTCTTGGTTTCTTGCAACATTAAAAAATGTAGTGTACACATCAATCAATGTATTTTCTATCTGAATTTGTTTGTCGTAAGAAGACAAAGCGTACATATTTTTTAATTTATCGTAAGTGTATTTTCTACTTCCTCCATTAAATAACACATAATTAAGCTCTACGGATGCACCAAGCTGAGTTGACTCTACTCCAGGAATATCTGTTTCCACTCCAGTTTGACTCGTTAGTTTGGAGTTGTTGTTTGCATAACTAGCATTACCGCTTCCTGTTAAAGTAGGTAAGTAGCCAGAGTTGTAAATGCTTTGGTTGTTATCTGCTTGTTCGGTAGAGTTTGTTGCTAATTGTATGTCGTAATTGTGTTTCATAGCCAATGCAATTGCATCTTCTACAGTCAGTGTTTCTTGACTTATTCCCGTAAAAGGAAGTGCCAAAACGACAAGGATTATTTTAATTAAATGTTTCATCTTATAAATTGTTTGTGTCTATTTGTTATGAAATCGAGTTTTGTGGCGAAAGAGATTCTTCTTCCTCTTCTTCGTGTTCTGCAGCTAGTTCTTTTACTGCTCTTTCTACTGATTCTTTACTTGGTTTTTCAGTATTCCAAAATGCCCATTCATCCGATTTCCAGAACCATAAAGAATATACTTTTATTCCGTTTACTGCAGATAAAAAGATAGGTAATAAAAGCAAGGTTAATACCGTAGCAATCATAATTCCATACACGATAGAGATTGCCATTGGGATAAGAAATTGTGCTTGTCTACTTTCTTCAAATAATAAAGGGATAAGTCCTGCAACTGTAGTAATTGTAGTTAAGAATATAGCTCTAAATCTTGATTTACATGCCTCGATAAGTGCAATGTCAAATCCCATTCCTGCTTTTAGGTTGGTATTGAATTTACTAATCAATACAAGTCCATCATTTACCATAATTCCTATTAAGGCGATAATTCCTAATCCTGATAACATGTTAATTGGGAATCCGTGAAACCAGTGTCCCCATCCTATTCCTATTAATGCAAAAGGAACCAAAATGATAAGTACAAATGGCTGGCTATAACTACGGAAAGTAAAGGCAATTACTATGTAGATTAATACCAAGATTATCCATCCTGTTGGGTTAAGAGATTTCTGTGTTTTTGCAGCTTCTCTATTTTGTCCTTCATACATGGGAGTGATAGAACTGTATTTAGCCAAAATATTAGGTAAAACAGAATCCTTTATGTTATTCATAAAGTCGGTTGCACTTGCTTTAGGATCTATTAAATCGGCAGTTACTTGTATCTCTCTTTGTCCTTCAAGGTGATTGATTGAGATTTCTCCACGTTCTATTTCATAGCTAGCAATTTCAGAAAATGGAACTCTAGCTCCAGAGACTGCAACAAGCTGCATGTTGTTTAGGTTGTTTATGGATTCTCTTTCCGATTCATCATACCTTACCCATACTTTTATTTCGTCTACTCCTCTTTGAAATCTTTGAGCCTGAGCACCAAAAAAGGCACTTCTTACTTGGCTCATTACATCATTAAGGGTAAACCCAAGTAGGTATCCGTTTGGTTTCAAAGTAATGTTTATTTCTTTTATTCCCTGAGGGTCATTGTCTGTAATATCCTTTATTCCTGTAATGTGGCTTAGTTCTTCTTTCAGCTCTTCTTTAGCTGCTTTTAGTTCGCTTATTTTGTTTCCTAATAAAGAAACGGCAATTGGGCTTCCTCCAAATCCAGAACCAGAACCAAACACAATGCTTTCAGCACCAATTATCTCGTCTGCTGTGTCTTGAATGGCATTGGTAATCTCATCTGCCGTAAAATCTCTAAACTCTCCTTGCAGTAAATTTACGTTCAAAGTTCCTACTGAAGATCCTGGACCTAATTTTTTGATTACATTCAGCACAATAGATTCTCCTCCAGTTTGTTTGGATTTGTATGCTTCGTTAATTTGCCAAACACTTTTTTCAAGGTTTGCCATTAGCGAATCGGTAAGTTCTTCGTTCGTTCCTTGGGGCATATTTAATGAAATTTGCACCCTGTCACTTGCAATTTTTGGAAAGAAAGTAGTTTTAATAATTCCTCCTTTTATTGCTCCTGCCGTAATAATAACTAGTCCTAATAAAATAGCAAATCCCATTAGTTTGTATTTCATAAAGAAATGTAAAATAGGAGTGTAGAATCTATCTCTCAAGAAATTCATGAAGTTTTCGGCAATTATATTGAAACGGTAAGATTTTGTTTTCTTCTGCAAAGTCTTGGAGTGGGCAACATGCGAAGGCAAAATGATTAATGCTTCGATAAGCGAAACGGACAAAGTAAGTAATACGATTACCGATACTTCTCCAAAAAACTCACCTAATCTACCATCCAAATACAAGAAGGTAGAAAAAGCTAACATAGTAGTAAGAATAGCTGATACAATAGGAGGTATTACTTCTAAAGTTCCGTCAATTGCTGCACGCACGGGAGATTTTCCCCTTTCGTGATGAGAAAATATATTCTCGGCAATTACAATCCCATCATCTACAAGTATTCCAATTACAATAATCATTGCAAAAAGGGATAATACATTAATTGTTACGTCAAATTGACCTGCAATAGCGAACATTCCTAAGAAAGAAATTGGGAGTCCAAATGCTACCCACATTGCTATTCTTGGTTTTAAGAAAAGAGAAAGAATAACAAGTACAAGCAACATTCCTTGCCAAGCATTTTTAAACAATAACTCTGTTCTTTGATTTAATGTAATAGACGAATCATTGGTCACATCAATTTTTACGTCACTTGAGGCATTGTTATATTCCTCTATGTATTCATTTACTTTTTCTGCTGTAGAAACTAAATCTTCGCTATTGGTATTGCTAATAGAAATTTGAACAGATTTGTTTCCATTAAAATAAAGGGAATTAGGTGTTTCGTTAAATTTATCTCTCAGTGTAGCAATTTGTTTAAGGAAAACTACATTTCCATTTGCTTCTGATTTTACAATAATATTCTCTAATTCATTGGCGTAATAAGCTCTACTATTTGCTCTAATTAAATACTCTTCGGCATCTGTTTTTATAGATCCTCCTGTAGTAATTAAGCTATTGTTGGCAACAGCATTTGCTACTTGTGCAAAACTCAAGTTGTAAGCTCTTAATTTGGCTTCGGTAACAGCAATTTCTATTTCTTCGTCAGGATAACCAGATAAAGTCACTTGAGAAATACCGTCCATTCTTAGCAATTCTTTTTCTATGGCTTGTGCTTTTTGTTTTAACACAACCAGAGGAACTCCTTCTCCACTAACTGCAAAGGCTATGGTTTCTCTTGTGGCTTCTTGTTTTGCAATTACAGCAGGTTCCATTCCCGAAGGAAAACTAGGAACTTTATCTACTGCGTTTTTTACATCTGCAAGTACAATATCTGTGTCGTATTGTTTCAAAACCTCTACCGTGATAGAGGCAGAGTTTTCAGATGATTTAGAGGTTACTCTTTCTATTCCAACAATTCCCTTTAGGTTGTCCTCAATTTTTAAAACTACACCTTCTTCCATTTCTTGAGGAGATGCTCCAGGATAAGTAAGTCCTATTGTTATTATTCTTGAATCCGATAAAGGGAAAAAAGAAGAGGTAAGAGAAGTGAATCCAAAATATCCAAAAAGGACAAATCCTAAAACTAGAATCCAGCCGGCAATTGGATACTTTATGAAGTATGATAATATATTTTTCATTTTATTTTCTAGTTAAAGAGTTAGTTTTTTACTGCCACTTTCATGCCTTCATATCCTCCAGGAACAGGAATAGAAATTAATTGAGAAGAGTCTTTTAGTCCTCTCACGATTACAGTGTTTTCATTAGAATGAATGATAGTAATTGGTTGTTTTACCAAGAGACTATCCGAGAGAATAAACACATTGTTTTGATCCACAATTAAGTTTCTTTCAATTTCATAAACACCTGTTACGTTTTGTGCTTCAATGTCTGCTTCAAGATATTCTCCTTCGCTTAATTCATTAGAACGAACCTCTACAAAAAGCTGAACCGTTTGTGATGCTCTGTCTACTTGTGAGTTTATTCTAGATACTTTTCCTTGATAAGATTTTGTGTGATCTGTATTAAAAAGCGCTACAGTTTTTCCAATTTTCAAGAAATCTGTCATGCTTGCATTTACATTTAATTCTAATTCATAAACTCCAGTTTTGATAAATTCACCTAGCTTTTGTCCTGGCGAAACCAAAGTTCCTGGAGTAATATCTGCAGAAACTAATACTCCAGAAAAAGGAGCAGAGATGGTGTATTTTCCTAATCTTGTTTCTAGGTTTTTGATAGTATAATAATTTCCAAAAACAGATTTTACCGAAAGGTAATTTGTGAAACTCTCATTGCTAGTTTTAGGCAAAGCAGGTAGCGATTTTTCAGGAGAAATAGACTTAGAATAGTTTTTCCAAGTAGTTAATTCACTAGGGTAATCAAACTGAATATCAGCTAACAAACCAATAATTAAACTCTGAAAATTTATTCTTTGTGATTTTACTGAAGCAGAATATTCGTCATTATTTATACGAATAAGCGATTGTCCACTGCTATAAGAAACACCTGGTTTAAAAGATTTTGAACTGGATTGAAATACACCAGTAACTTCTGAGTATAACACGGTTCTATCTTTTGCCAAAATAGACCCTGTACTTTTAATTTGAATTGGTAGTGTTTTGTTAGCTACGGTTTCAGTTACTACGGTTTTTAAAACAGTACTATTATTTTTTTTAGGAGTTTTTTTACTGTCAGAGAACACGCCAAAAATGGCCATTGCCACCAAGATAATTAGGATTGATCCTACAAGTGATTGAATTGTTTTTTTCATGGTTTTTCTTTAATAAAAGGAAAAGTATCTTCTCCTATAATGTTGTTTTGTATTTTTTTTAGTAGCTGAATTACGTTTTGTTTGTCTTCTTCTAAGATGCCTTGTTCCATTTTTACAACAAAGTCTGAAAAGTAGGAAGAAGCGTCATCTATTACTTCTTTTCCTGATTTGGAAATCCTTATTATGCATTTTCTTTTGTCTTCTTTGCAAGTGTTTTTTGTTATGTAACCTTTCTTATCGAGGGTTGCTATCATTCTGGTTAGTGAAGACTTGTTTCTATTAGAAAAAAAAGCAAGATCATTTTGTATAATCCCGTCATTTGCTGCAATGTTTTTTAATACAATGAACTGAATCCTGGTTAAATCAATGTTATGCTCAGTAAGTACATCTTCAATTTTGTTGTCTATTAATTTCATGGTTTTTCCCAACCAAGGAACTAATGAATCACCAATAGAAGTGTTTTCTATTTTTTTCATGGGGCAAAGCTAACTTCAATTAGTTGCATGCGCAACTAATTGAAGTTAATTTTTCACAAAAAAAGCCCTTGTGAAATTTTCACAAGGGCTTTCAGTTAAAAAAATAAGATTTACTGTTTGATAAATCTTTTTATCTCAGATCCTTTTTCGGTAATCACATTTAATAAATAGACACCAGAGGGAAGTTGGCTAACATCTAGTTTCGTAAAACTATTTTTTGGTGTTACAGAACTAAGAATTTTTCCGCTAATCTCCATTACTTCTATGGATGTAATAAGAATATGATCTGTTTCTATGGTAAGTAATGAATTGGTAGGAGAAGGATAAACTTTCAATGATTTAATCTTGTTTTCATTTATTCCTGCATAAGGAACAATTAAATGAAGGCAACTAGAAGTGTCGCTACATCCTGCAATTGTTACTGCCACTTTATAATTTCCAGATAAAGAAGCATTATAAGTTTGTGAAGTAGCTCCTGGCACTGCTAATCCAGTTCCACAATCTATCCATTGGTAGGATGCCCAAGTAGGAGATGCGATTGCACTAGTGTCATTTGTTTTTGTAGCAGATGCGGTTACATTGGTAACTGTTACTGTGCTAGGGTTAGAAAATATAGGGCAAGTAATGTAATTTCCTTCCACGGTAATTGCTGTTGTTACTGTAGGGCTAGTGGTATATGTAGTAGATGCAGAGTTTTGTAGGCTAGTGGTTCCAC
This sequence comes from uncultured Flavobacteriales bacterium, assembly GCA_964021785.1. GTDB lineage: Bacteria > Bacteroidota > Bacteroidia > Flavobacteriales_D > CAJJDF01 > CAJJDF01. Next base: position 21,925 of record CAXIAX010000029.1, on the reverse strand, counting down.
TTTTAAATTCATAGCTAGGACTTGTTCCAGTTACCGTAAATGTAACCGATTCACCAAGACAAATAGAATCATTTATGTCAGAATTGGATAATGACATTCTTTCTACTTCTACTATTGCTCCAATCCCAAGTGTACCAAGGTCTGTATAAGGTGCAGAGACAGCCCCTCCTGAAATGCCGAAAGAGAAATACCTATCAGTAGGAACTTCTGTTGGGGCAAGAGTTGCAAGAGGAAAATAACCTACAATCGCATTGGCATATTGCCTAACGCCAATGTAATAATCGGGGTTGGACGAAGATATGAGGTTATTTCCTGTTAATGGCATAGATAATTGAGTTCCCAAATGTGCACTTGTGATTGTAATTACTGCAGAGGAATCTATGATAACTCCTCCTGTATCTAACAAGACGGCTTGAACTTGATTTCCTGTAATATTTGTATTAGCATCAATGCTAGCATAAATTATTTTTACAGAGGTGTTTACGGATGTGCTTGCAGTGTGTTTTTCTGCCAAAATACCAGAGGCAGTATTAAATCCAATAGCCGAAATAGGAACAGAATTATCTGCATAACTAATGGAATCACAGTTTATGCTTTGGATTATCATGACAGAATCATTGGCTGCAAATTGATCACTTGGGGCAATCAATTTAATAGATTGTTTTCCTGCTGAGGCTGCAGAAAGTCCTGTAAAAGTTAAAGTTTGAGAAGCTCCAGCCGCTAAGCTTGAAATTGTTTGAACTGAAGTAGATGGGTTTGCACCAGTTATTTCTAGTGTAATTGGAATGGAAGTAAGTGTTCCTTGAGATTTATTTCTTACTGTTCCAATTACTGTTTGTGTTGTATCGTAAACTTGATTTAAGTGTCCTGCTTCTAAAATAACGTATTCCACTGCCATATCATTTGTAAATGGATTAATATACCCAATTTGTATACCAGGTCTCCAGCTTGAAGAAGAACTTAATATCGTTCCTGGAGTAGTAGTGGAAGAAGTAACAAGCTTTAAATCACTAACTACGGAGTTATTACAGTCGTAGGTTGCGGAAGTCGTGGCAAATGCATTACCTAAATAATCATAGGCAACTTGTATTCCATTACCTGTATATGTGAAAGTGTCGCTTAGCATAATTTTACTAGTTGTGTCCAAAGTGGAAATAGGGATGTCATAAGCCCCATCATATAAGGTGTCCATACCTGCAATAGCAGTAGACCAAATTGTAGATTTTGTATTGGAGGTAGCGGTTGAGTTTTCTAAATAAAATTTTAAATTACCAGAAGCCGCAGTATTTACGCCATTGATGTAAATAAAACCTACAGATGTAATTTGTGCACCCATGGGTAATGTGGTTAATTCATTGGGGTAAATCATGTAATGTGCTCTAATGGTTGTGTGTGCTGTTGTTCCGTTTGGAGCTCTTAGGGTGGAGTTTGCTCCGAGAGTAGCAGGAATAGTTTGTTCTAGAATTGCTTGCCCATACAATTGTCCAAAACCTAGAATGAACAATAAAAAGTAATAATTTTTCATAACAGTATTTTTTTTAGATTCATCCTAATTTACTAAAAATAAGAATACAAACTACAAAGTGTATTTTTTATTTGTGATATTGAGAACAGGATAAAGTAAGTTTTATGACCTATTTTCGTCTTAGAAGAAACAAAATCCTTATTATGAAAACCTTTGTCAGTTCGTTATTTTTATCCTTATTGCTATTCAATTGTAGTTCAAGTAATGTGCAGACGAATGCGCAAGAAAAAATTGATAACAAATCTCTGAAACAAATCTTCATTGAAGAAGAGGATAAAGAAATTGTTCAAAAAGAAAAGCAAGTTATAGACGAAGATAAATTGACTAGAGCCTACTTGGCAAGTGGTTGTTTTTGGTGTGTAGAGGCAATTTATGAGCACACAAAAGGAGTGAAGGAAGTATATTCTGGCTATGCAGGAGGGCACACAAAAAATCCAACTTATGAATCTTCTAATACTGGCAAAACAGGGCATGCAGAAGCAGTAGAGATCATTTATGACTCTTCTATTATTAGTTATAAAGAATTAGTAGATATCTATTATGGAACTCAAAATATAGAACAAAAAAATGGACAAGGAAACGACATTGGAAGCCAATACAGAAGTATCTTGTTTTATAGGAGTGCAATAGAAAAAGAGGTTATTGAAAAGAAAGTAACAGAATTAAAATCAATTGGATTAAATCCTGCGGCAGAAATTAAGAAGTTTGAAAAATTTTGGATGGCAGAAGATTATCACCAAGACTATGAAAGACTTCATCCTAATCAATCTTATATTAGAGCGGTTTCAGTTCCTAGATTGAACAGGTTTAAAGCTGATTTCCCCGAGTTTGTAAAGTAGTGTTTATCAGTATGGTATTTGGATAAAAGCAAATAAATCTCTATATTAGAGACTAACAAATATCAAAAACTATGAAAAAGTTTACTCTATTTATATGTTGTGTTTTTATTAGTTTCTTTACATTTTCACAAGAAAATGACATTAAAAGTTCGAAACATACCTTTTCTGTAGAAGTATTTATAGGTGGTCCTAATTGGGCTCAATACTATTGGGAAGGAGATAAAGCCATAGGTCCATTTGGGTTTCAATTAGAATATAGAAACAGGGATAAAAAGATAGGTTTTGGTTTGTATGCCTCTTATGCAGAGACAAAAGACGAAGTTGGGTCTTACCGAAGGGTAGAAAACAGTTATTGTGGATCTGGATGTGAAGGAGACTTGATAGATGACCATTATGAGACAGTTTCAAGTTTTAAAGCGTTCCGAGCTTTTATAATTCCTTCAGTTTATTTTTACACTACTAAAAGTGATAATAATTTTCAATTTAGATTTGAAACAGGGTTGGGGTTGAAATTAAAAAATTACAAATACCTTTTTGGGACACCAGCCGAAATCTATTACGGAGATCCAGATTTACCAATTGCATTAAGATTAGCAATAAATGCTAAGTATGAATTAGCTCATAACTTTGGAGTTTCTTTAACTGCAGCCGCTTTTGGAGGTGAAACCTTGTCTTTGGGGGCTTTTTATAAGTTTTAATTCCGTATTAATATTAGGTAAGTTGTGAAGAGTTTTCTTTGCAATTAATTACAAATAAAAAATGCTGCTACTCCTTTTATCAAAGTGAATAGCAGCATTTTTATTTTATTTGTTAATGCTATTTACAAAGCATTATCTATAATTTCTTGAACACAGTCTGGGTTCAATAAAGTAGAAGTATCTCCTAAGTTGTCGGTATCTTTTCCAGCAATTTTTCTCAATATTCTTCTCATTATTTTACCTGATCTAGTTTTTGGAAGCCCATTAGTAAACTGAATTTTATCCAATTTGGCTATAGGCCCAATTCTTTCTGTAATCAATTGATTTATTTCTTTTCTTAAGTTTTGTTGGTCTCTTTCTTCTCCAGTTTCTTTAAGAGTAATATAACCATAAAGCGCATTTCCTTTCACATCATGAGGGAATCCTACAATGGCAGATTCTGCAACAGCAGGATGTTCGTTTATTGCATCTTCAATAGGCGCAGTTCCTAAGTTGTGTCCTGATACAATAATTACATCATCCACACGACCTGTAATTCGGTAATATCCTACAGCATCTCTCAATGCTCCATCTCCTGTAAAGTACTTGTCTTCGTAAGCAGAGAAATAAGTCTCTTTGTATCTTTGGTGATTTCCCCAAATAGTTCTCGCCATAGAAGGCCAAGGGAATTTAACACACAATCTTCCTTCTACTTGGTTTTCTTTCATTTCTTGTCCGTGCTCATCCATAAGAGCAGGTTGAATTCCAGGTAAGGGTAAACTAGCAAAGGTTGGTATTGTTGGAGTTACATAGGGTAACGGAGAAATCATAATTGCTCCAGTTTCTGTTTGCCACCAAGTATCTACCACAGGAGATTTCTTTTTCCCCACATTCTCATTGTACCAGTGCCAAGCCTCTTCGTTTATTGGTTCTCCTACAGATCCAAGAACTTTAAGAGAAGATAAATCGTATTTATTTACAAAATCAAGGCTTTCTTTTGCCAAAGCACGAATTGCTGTAGGTGCAGTATAAAACTGAGTTACTTTGTGTTTTTCTACTATTTGCCAAAATCTTCCCATATCTGGGTAGCTCGGTACACCTTCAAACATAATGGTAGTTGCTCCATTTGCCAAAGGACCATAAACAATATAGCTATGTCCTGTAATCCATCCAATGTCTGCCGTACACCAATACACATCATCAGCTCTATAGTTGAATACGTTTTTGAAAGTATAGGCAGTATTTACCATGTAACCTGCAGTTGTGTGCACCATTCCTTTTGGTGTTCCTGTAGATCCAGAAGTATAAAGAATAAATAAAGGATCTTCTGCATCCATTATTTCTGGTTCACAATCTGTAGAAGCTTTATCTAACAAAGGTTGTAACCATTGGTCTCTTCCTTCTTTCATGTCTATGTCGGTATTGGTTCTTTTCACTACCAATACTGTCTCTACCGAATTACAAGACTCCAAACCTTCGTCCACAATTCCTTTTAAATCTATAGTTTTTGATCCTCTAAAAGACCCGTCAGAAGTAATTACCATTTTACAATCACTGTCGTTTATTCTTGTGGATAGGGCAGTAGCAGAAAAACCTGCAAAAACTACCGAGTGTATTGCTCCAATACGAGCACAAGCCAATAATGAAACGGCTAATTCTGGAATCATTGGTAAATAGATACAAACTCTATCTCCTTTTTTTATCCCATTGTCTTTTAGCACATTGGCAAATTGATTTACCTTCTTTGCTAATTGGTTGTAAGTAATATGTTGAGCTGGTTCATCTGGATTGTTTGGTTCAAATAAAATAGCAGTTTTGTCCCCTTTTGTTCTCAAATGTCTATCAATACAGTTATCTGTAATGTTTAATTTTGCACCTTCAAACCATTTAATTTCTGGTTTTTTAAAATCCCAACTTAGAACTTTATCCCATCTTTTTCTCCAGCTAAAATGCTCTTCTGCAATTTCTTCCCAAAAAACTTCTGGTTCACGAATTGATTTTCTATAAACTTTGAAATATTCTTCTAAATGTTTTATGTGGTAATTACTCATTGTGTTATATTTTAATGTATTCCTATTTTGTTTTGTTTATAAATCTCTTTTATTTCTTCTATAATTGTCACATCATCAATGGTTGATGGTATGTTGAATTCTTTTTCATCAGCTATGTTTCGCAATAGCTTTCGCAATATTTTTCCTGATCTAGTTTTTGGTAATCGATTCACCACAAGCACATCTCTAAAAGATGCAACAGCTCCTATGGCTTTTCTTACGTCTCCAATAATTTCTTTTTGAATCTCTTCTTCAGTTTTTGTTACTTCAGATTTTAGTACAATTAATCCAAATGGTTTTTGTCCTTTCAAGTCGCAATGAATACCAAAAACAGCACATTCTGCAACAGAGTCGTGAGAAGAAACAATTTCTTCCATCTCAGCAGTAGATAGTCTGTGCCCAGCAACATTAATTACGTCATCTACTCTTCCTGTTATAAATACGTAGCCATCTTCATCTTTGTAACCCCCATCTCCTGAAAAATAATACCCTGGGAATTTATCCAAATAGCCAGATTTAAATCTATCTGGATTTCCCCATAGGTTTAATAATGTTCCAGGAGGTAAAGGTAATTTTACAGCTACATAGCCTTCTACATCTTGTTCTACTTGTGTTCCTTTTTCATTTAATATCTGAATATCATATCCTGCAACAGGCATAGAGGCAGAGCCAGGCTTTACGGGTAATAATCCTACCCCCACCATATTTGCCAACATTGGCCAACCAGATTCTGTTTGCCACCAATGATCCAATACAGGAATTTTTAGTTTATCTTCTGCCCAACTTAATGTAGCAACATCACATCTCTCTCCTGCCAAAAATTGATATTTAAGACTAGATATATCAAACTTAGTTATCCACTTTCCTTGTGGGTCTTCTTTCTTTATTGCTCTAATAGCAGTGGGTGCAGTAAACATTACTTTTACTTTGTGCTCACTTATTATACGCCAAAAGGTAGATGCATCCGGAGTTCGAATTGGTTTTCCTTCAAAAATGATAGAGGTGTTTCTGTTCAATAAAGGGCCGTACACGATAAAACTATGACCTACAACCCAGCCCACATCACTGGCAGCCCAAAACACATCTCCTTCGTCTGCTCCATAAATGTATTTCATAGAGAATTTAAGTGCAGTTGCATAGCCACCCGTATCTCGTATTATTCCTTTTGGAGTTCCGGTTGTACCAGATGTATATAAAATATAAAGGGGGTGATTGGAGTCTACAGAAACAGGGTCTGCACAAGAAGAAGAGGCTACTAAAGATTCATAATCAATATCATAATCTTTCTTAGGGACTTCAATATTGTGTTTTCTGTCAAATACAATTACGTGCTCAGGTTTGTGCTCCGCTTCTTCTATTGCTTTGTCTACATAAGGTTTGTAGGGAATTATTTTTTCAATTTCTATTCCGTTAGATGCTGTAATAATTGCTTTTGGCTTGCAATCGTTTATTCTAATGGCTAATTCGTGTGGAGCAAAACCTCCAAAAACCACAGAGTGAATAATTCCTAGCCTTGCGCAAGCAAGCATAGCAAAAGCTGCTTGAGGAATCATGGGCATGTAAATAATGGCAGTATCGCCTTTTTTTAGTCCAAGTTTTTGTAATCCTCCGGCAAGTTTAGAAACTTCAAAATACAGTTTGTTGTAAGAAATAACTTCTTTAGAATTCGTAACTGGTGAATCGTAAATAAAGGCAGCTTCTCTCCCGTATCCATCATTAATATGTTTGTCAATACAGAGGTAACTCATGTTAAGTTTTCCGTCTGCAAACCACTGGTCGTAGTCGTATTTATCTTTAGATAATAGGGTAGAAGGAAATTGATCCCAATCTAGTTCATTAGCTTGTTCTTCCCAAAATTCTTTGGGGTTGATAATACTTTTTTGATAGAATTCTTGGTATTTCATTTGGCTGTTTTTTTAGAGTTAAACAGACCAAACCAATTAGGATTAAGAACTTTAAGTTTTATTAATGCCCAAATTATAACCACAAAGCTAACTCCAATAAAAACAGAATTTGCAGGGCTTATTTCCGCAGAGTTTTCTAATCTAAAACGGTAAAACAGGGTAATAAGAATGTATGCACTGATAATTATATCAGAGGTTAAAGGCTTAAATTGTAATTTCATTTTCATTTACTTTAAATTAAATTTTGTCTGTTTGCACACAAGACCAAAACTTAACCCAAAAGCTCATTTACTTCAGAAACTAATTTTTTTACTGAAAAAGGTTTTAATAAATATTTGTCTGCTCCAAGACTTAATCCTTTTTCTATATCAGAAGCTTTACTTTTTGCACTAAGAAAAATTGTCTTAACGTGCTTTAGTCTTTCATTTTGTTTGATGTGTGTAAGGGTTTGGTAACCATCCACATTAGGCATCATTACATCCAGAAGAATAATATCTGGAATGTTGTTTTCCAATATTTCTAACGCCTCACTACCATCTCTTGCAATAAATACCTCGAACCCTTTTTTCTTAAAAGTGTATTCGAGTGACATTACAATATTTGGCTCATCATCTACTATTAAAATTTTCTTCATCTATATCGAATACAAGTTACTTAAAAGGAAGAGTAAAAACAAAAATTGACCCTTCTTTATTGGATTTTTTTAGCCAGATATCACCACCGTGTTTCTGAACTATCTGTTTGCAAATTGCCAAACCAAGTCCGCTTCCCTTTGGTTTTAGGGTGTTTTGATTTTCAGATTGGTAAAACTTATCAAAAATATGATTTTTGTCAGATTCTTCAATTCCTTTTCCATTATCATTTACATAAACTTTTACAAAGCTATCTTTTATGAGGTAGCTAATTTCAATCTCGCCATTTTCTCTTTCAATAAATTTAATGGAATTTGAGATAAGATTAGTTAAAACCTGTACAATTCTGTCTTCGTCATAAAACAAAGTGAGAGGCTTAGAATTGAAGTTAATCGAAATTCCCTTTTCTGTAGCTAAGTGACTCAAATTGGAAAGAACAGTTTTGATGGTTGTATCAATCCTATTCTCTTTCATTGTTAGTTTTTGTCGGTTATGCTCAAGTTTTTCAATGTCCAATATGTGATTTACCAATCTGGCAAGCCTATCTACTTCTTGTTCTATGTTTCCTAAAAATGTCTTTTGAAGTTCGGGATCCATCTCATCCAAATCATCTTTAAGTATCTCCGTAGAAGCTTTAATACTAGTAAGAGGAGTTTTTAATTCGTGGGCAACAGTATCCAAAAATTCATCCTTTTGTTTGTATTGAAAAATAAGTTCGTTATTACTGGATTTTAATTGGGCAGTTAATTTAGATAACTCATGCGATTTCTCTGTCAATGCTTTGTTATTAGCCATTGCCTCTTTCGATTCGTTTAGAATCTCTAAAACTTCTACCAAGCTAATTTCTTCCTCTTTTACTACGTTTGCAATCAGTATTTTAGAAGAAGCGGCTCCAATACTTCCTGTAAGTAATTTTTCGGAAAAACTAATTAATCTGGCATCAGCCATTTGTGTATCTGGCGGCAATTTATATTTTTTGAAGAAAAGACTAAGTGCTCTTTCTGTTCTTACTATTCCTAAGAATTTTACTAGCACATTTTTTATGTCGGCAACATAAGCTTCCCCTTTCCACACCAAGGCATTGTCTCCAAGTGTGGTGAAGTTTTTTGGGTCAAAGAACATCTCGGCATAGTTTCGCTCTCTGTAGTTCCCTTTGAAAGACAAAGAAACGACTGCCAAAGTAAGTACATTGAGAAGTAAGCTCCAAAATGCAGCATGAGAATGAGGAGACAAATAATCTAATCCAAATAAAGAATAAGGTTTAAGAAATTCATACCCAAAAGGACCATTATCTATAAAAGAAGTAGACCCCGTGAAAGCGTGAATACTTACTGGTAACACCAAGGTGTATATGGTAATACAAAACCCAATAATAAGCCCAGCAATTGCTCCTTTAGAGGATCCTCTTTTCCAGAATAAACCTAAGAAAAAGGAAGGGGCAAGCTGACTAATAATAACAAAAGATACCAATCCTATGGAGTATAGGGAAAGAGGGATAGAGAAATAATAATAAAAATAATAGGAGATAATGATGATAAGAAAAATAGAGATTCGTCTTATTCTCTTAATGTAATTTGAGTTTTTTTTTCGTTCACCTCTACTGAATTGAGAAAGAAATCCATAAGGAATAATTAGGTTGTTACTCACCATTGTGGATAATGCAAGGGTAGATACAACTACCATAGATATTACGGCAGAAAACCCACCGATAAACACGATTAAAGCCATAAATGTATTGCCTTCTTTTAGAGGTAGTAGCAAAGTAAAATATTCGGCATTGTTTGTGTTTCCGAAAGTGATAAACCCTGCCCAAGCAATAAAAATTACAAAGACATTAAAAATTAAAAGATAAAGAGGGAACAGCCAAATGGCCTTTTTTAAATGCTTTTCTCTGTCGTTTTCTACTACCGAAACTTGAAACTGACGAGGAAGAAGGAAGATGGCGAAAAAGGAAAGAAGTATAGTGAAAAACCAATTGAATCCTCCCTCCATACCTCCAATTGTGGTAAGACTATTGAAGTTTTCTTGTGATGATATTTGGTTGTAAATGTCCTCTGTGCCATTAAAAATAAAGAAGGTAACGTAAATACCTACAATTAAAAAGAAGATAATTTTCACTAAAGATTCAAAGGCGACTGAAGCTACAATACCTTTGTGTTTCTCAGAAGCATCTGTTTTTTGTGTTCCAAAAAAAGTGGCGAAAACTGCAATAAGTAGTGCAATGTAAATGGTGTAATCGGTAAAAAACTGCGAATTTTTTACAACCTCACCAAAAGTCATAATCTCAAATGTTTCGGAGACAGCTTTTAGTTGAAGAGCAATATAGGGAACAGTTCCTAGTACACAAATTACCGTGATTAAAGCTCCCAAAAATCTATTGTTTCCATACCTAAGTGATATAAAATCTGCAATGGATGAAATTTTGTGGTGTTTAGATATTCGTATTATTTTTCTCAGAATTAGGATCCATAAGGGAGAGGCAATAACTGGCCCCAAATAAATGGCTAAGAAACTTACTCCAGATTCTGCGGCTATTCCTATACTTCCATAATAGGTCCAGGCAGTGCAATACACAGCTAAGGACAAGCTATAAACGTAAGGATTATTTACCCATTTACTTTTAGATTTTTTCTCTGCAAAAAATGCAATGACAAACAGAACTGCTAAGTAAACGAATATGGTAATAAACAGGGTAATGCTACTCATAGTGCTTTTTTAGGATAAAATAAGATATGAGAATAGAACAAAGCCAAATGGAGAACAAGTAAAAATAGAGGACCGGAAAGCCCATAATGTGCCCTTGCTTATTAAAAAGTAAAACAATAGGAATGTTTATCATCAACATCAATAAGATGGATAACAAGATGAGTTTTTGTTCGTGTCTTTTTTTCATTTGATATAACTAAAAAACAGCATGAAGAATTTCTTCATGCTGTTAAGTTATTAAATTTTTACGAATTTATTAGTGTGATTGAGCTTCTCCTGCTCCACTAGGTATTCTTATGCTCTCCACAATTTCTTGTACATCTTTTGGTGGAGCTGGTGTTAATCTAGATACAACAAACGATATAACTAGGTTTACTACCATGGCAATTGTTCCAAATCCTTCAGGAGAAGTTCCAAACCACCACTCAGATTGTGGCAATGGATCCATGACTCCAATAAGTCCAGTTTTGTAACGAATCATGTAAAATAACATCAATACAATTCCTACAACCATACCTGCAATAGCTCCTTCTTTGTTCATTCGTTTATCAAAAATCCCAAGAATAATTGCTGGGAAGAATGAGGCAGCTGCCAACCCAAAGGCCAGTGCGACCACTGCGGCAACAAATCCTGGAGGATATATTCCAAATAGTCCTGCTACAATAATTGCAACTAGAATTGCTATTCTTGCTACCATCAACTCTGCTTTATCCGAGATGTCTGGTTTTAATTGTTTCTTGATTAAATCATGAGAAATAGAAGTAGAGATAACTAACAGTAACCCTGCTGCTGTAGATAAGGCGGCTGCCAATCCTCCGGCTGCTACCAGTGCAATTACCCAATTTGGGAGTTTCGCAATTTCTGGATTTGCTAGTACCATTATGTCTCTATCTACATACAGTTCATTTACTTGACTACCGTCTGCATTCGAGATTAATCGTTCTTGGTTTGGGCCTCTTTCTCCTGTAAAAATAGGTTTTTTTCCTTCCAATGAATTTCCGGCAACATATTGAATTTTACCATCTCCATTTTTATCAGACCAAGCAATTAGTCCTGCATCTTCCCAGTTATTGAACCAAGCTGGCATTTCTTCATAGCTTTGTTCGCTTACTGTTTCGATTAAGTTTGTTCTTGCAAATACAGATACTGCTGGTGCAGCTGTGTATAAAATTGCAATTAACAACAAAGCCAAACCTGCAGATTTTCTAGCATCCTTTACTTTCTTTACTGTAAAGAACCTTACAATAACGTGAGGAAGTCCTGCCGTACCAGCCATCAAAGCCATGGTAATTGCAAATACATCCCAAGTAGATTTACTTCCGCTTGTGTATTCTTTAAATCCTAGTTCAGTATGTAGAGTATCTAATTTATCTAATAAATAAGTACCATCTTGAACTTTTCCACCCATTCCTAATTGTGGTATTGGGTTTCCTGTCATTTGCCAAGAAATAAAAATAGCTGGAACCATAAATGCAAATATCAAAACACAGTATTGTGCTACTTGCGTGTAGGTAATTCCTTTCATTCCTCCTAAGAATGCAAAAACAAGAACGACTAACATTCCTATGATTACACCTACAGTTACATCCACTTGTAAGAACTGAGAGAATACAATTCCTACTCCTCTCATTTGTCCTGCAACATAAGTAAATGATACAATTAAGGCACATACTACGGCTACCGTTCTTGCTGTATTGGAATAGTATCTATCTCCAATAAAATCGGGAACGGTAAATTTCCCAAATTTCCTAAGGTAAGGTGCAAGTAACAGGGCCAGAAGTACGTAACCTCCAGTCCAACCCATAAGATAAACAGAACCATCATATCCTACAAAGGAAATGATTCCTGCCATTGAGATAAACGAAGCTGCACTCATCCAATCGGCTGCAGTTGCCATCCCGTTTGCAAGGGGAGAAACACCTCCTCCAGCAATATAAAACTCTTTTGTAGATCCAGCTCTCGCCCAAATCGAGATACCAAAATATAGGGAGAAAGTTACCCCTACCATGATCCATGTCCATACTTCTACGCTCATAATGTTATAGTTTAAATAGTTTAATTAATAGTTTTTTTTATTCGTCATATCCGTATTTCTTGTCTAGCTTGTTCATAAGCCTTACGTAGACAAAAATTAAGACTACAAATACATAGATAGATCCTTGTTGTGCAAACCAAAATCCTAATTTAAAGCCGCCTAAACGAATAGTGTCTAAGGCATCTTTGAAAATGATTCCTGCTAAAAAAGAAACTGAAAACCATATTGCTAAAAGAATAAGTAAGTATCGTACGTTTTCTTTCCAATAGGCTTTTGCGTGTTTTTGTTTTTCTTCCATTCTGTTTTTTTTATAAATAAATCATTGCTTGCAATCCTAGTACTCCGGATTTTGTGTTACCAAATGCTTGTTTCTTGTATTCCAAAGTAAGCTTAGAGTGGTGTCCGCTCATAAAAGCATTTACTCCAACTCCCAAAGTGTTTTTATTGTCATTTGATGCGTCATAAGAATTAGAGCCGTAAGACACGTATGGTTGAAACCTTGTTTTGTTTTTTGCTCCAGGAATTAAATACCCTACATGCCCATACACCATGTTTCCAGTTCCGTATGCGCTATACAAAAAATCTTTTCCGTAATCGTTCATTTGAAAAGTAGCATAAGCTGTAATTGCTGCTCCTTTTTCTCCAATTGGTGCTTCATAAAAAGCATCTACCGCTAATAAAGAAACATTGTTTCCTGTTAAGTTACCTCCAGCATCTGAAGAAACAGATCCATTTGGGTGAGCATAAAATCCAGCTCCAATATTAAATATTCTTTTTGCCCCTAAGTATGTCCCCACTTTAAAAGGAAGGAAGTTTGACTCTTGGTCAAGGAAATTGTATTCAAAATATCCAGCATAAGCAAATCCAGCAGTGGCAGATCCTAATAATCTTTTTCCGCCATAAACTGCAGTTCCTGTAGTGTCAGGTGTTCTTGTGTCTAATCCATTAGTTACGGCATCATTTATAGCTACTCTATATTGTAATCTTCCAAATTTTCCTTTTCCAAATATTCCTAAATGACGAGCAAACTGATCAGATAATCCTAGAGTGCTCCAAGATTCTCTGTTGTTGTCTAGTGTCATTATATTTAGTGTGCTTTGGTTATTTAATCGAGAAACTCCATTAAAGTAATGTAGACCACCTCCAATTACGTGATTTTTTGCAACAGCATATTGTGCCCATAAATCATGCATAAATAATTGAGAAGCATCTCCTTTTCCTAGGGGATCCATGTTGCTTGCGTTTAAGCTATTTAATCCGAAGTGTGATAAGATTAAGAATTTATCGGTAATTTGAGAATACATGAGTATTCTGGCTCTTCGTAAATTGAAGCTAAGTTGGTTTTGATTGGGAGCGTGAAACTCACTGTAGTTGGCTTGAACTTGTGCCCAACTAATGAATCGAATGTATTTCTTTCCTGATTCATCAAATTTAATCTTAAAACCTCCTTGGTAATCAGGAGATCCTTGAGATAAATATTGAGTAGTGGAGAGAATTCCACAACTCAATATAAGTAATAGTTTTTTCATAGGACTAACGTTTTTTTGGTTAATAGTTTGGTCTTGTGTGCGACACTAAGCTATTAACAAAACGAGCTTATAAAAAAATAGATGTAGTTTTTTGTTAATTTAAAATAGTTAATCTCTAAATCGCTCCCATTTTATTAGCATAAACTTGTCTCCCAGTTCAGTTACAACAACTCCTGCTCCTTTAAGGTTATCCTTGTTTTGGAAGTAAATTCCTAGCTCTTCTGGGTTTAGTATTTTGTAAGTTGGGTGATAATTTGAGTTGCTAGGCCTCTTGATGTTGTATTTCTTTACCCAGTTAAGAATAGTTACGTGAGAAATACCCAAAATTCGTTCAATCTCTCTGTAGCTTAATCCTTCTAAATATAACTGTAACGCTTTGTTTACATAATAGTCATCTATTTTCTTTCCTAGCTTATTTACAGAGAAATAATAGTTGCAATCCTTGCATTTATAGCGTTGGCGTTTGTTTACAACACCACTTTTAATAGCGTTTTCTGAGGAGCAATTGGGGCAATTTTTCATGTTACTATACTTATTTAGCATAAATATATTAAATTAGCACAATATATTTAACGATTAAATAACATTTATTTTTATTGTCAAAAAATAGAAAGGCATAAAAAAACCCAAATTCCTATAAGGAATTTGGGTTTTGAGTTATATTTTTATCAATGATTACATCATTCCAGGCATTCCTCCCATTGGTGGAGCTGGGTGATGATGATCGTCTTCTTTTGATGGTAAATCGGTAATTACACATTCAGTAGTTAACAACATACTAGCGATAGAAGCAGCATTTTCTAGGGCAACTCTACTTACTTTTGCAGGGTCAATTACACCCGTTTTCAATAAGTTTTCGTAAGTATTTGTTCTGGCATTGTAACCAAAATCTTTTTTCCCTTCTTTTACTTTTTGTACCACTACAGAACCTTCGCCACCAGCATTAGCAACAATTTGTCTCAATGGTTCTTCTATTGCTCTTCTGATGATTGCAATACCTGTTGCTTCGTCATCATTTTCTGGTACTACTGAGTCTAAAGCAGAACTAGCTCTGATGTAGGCAATTCCTCCTCCAGGAACAATTCCTTCTTCTACTGCAGCTCTTGTTGCGTGAAGAGCATCATCTACTCTGTCTTTCTTTTCTTTCATTTCTACTTCTGTAGTTGCACCTACGTAAAGTACAGCAACTCCACCAGCCAATTTAGCTAATCTTTCTTGTAGTTTTTCTTTGTCGTAATCAGAAGTTGTGCTTTCTATTTGAGCTTTTATTTGACCAACTCTTGCAGAAATATCGTCTTTGTTTCCAGCACCATTAATTATAGTAGTGTTGTCTTTGTCAATTTCTATTTTATCTGCAGATCCCAACATTTCTAAAGTAGTGTTAGCTAATGTCAGTCCAGTTTCTTCAGAAATTACTGTTCCTCCAGTTAAGATTGCAATGTCTTCTAACATTGCTTTTCTTCTGTCTCCAAATCCTGGTGCTTTTACTGCAGCCACTTTCATTTGTCCTCTTAGTCTGTTTACAACTAATAATCCTAATGCTTGAGATTCGATATCTTCAGAGATAATGATAAAAGGTCTTCCTGTTCCAACTACAGCTTCCAACAAAGGAACAATGTCTTGAATATTTGAAATCTTTTTATCATAAATTAGAATTAAAGGATTGTCATATTCAGTAATCATTTTTTCTGCATCAGTTACAAAATATGGAGATAAATAACCTCTATCAAATTGCATTCCTTCCACTACATCTACATAAGTTTCAGTTCCTTTTGCTTCTTCTACAGTGATAACTCCTTCTTTGCTTACTTTTTTCATTGCATCAGCAATCAAAGCTCCAATTTCTTTATCGTTATTGGCAGATACCGTAGCAACTTGCTCAATTTTTTTGTTGTCGGCACCTACAGCTTGAGAAAAGTTAGCCATTTCTGCTATAATTGCTTTTACTCCTTTATCTATCCCCCTTTTCAAATCCATTGGGTTTGCACCAGATACTACACTTTTAAGTCCAGTATTGATAATAGATTGCGCCAAGATTGTCGCAGTAGTAGTTCCATCTCCTGCAAGATCAGCAGTTTTTGATGCTACTTCTTTTACCATCTGTGCTCCCATATTTTCTACAGGATCAGATAATTCTATTTCTTTTGCTACTGATACACCATCTTTTGTTACATGTGGTGCTCCAAATTTTTTGTCAATTACAACATTTCTTCCTTTAGGTCCTAATGTTACTTTTACAGCATTGGCTAGTTTGTCTATTCCTTTTTTTAATCGGTCTCTAGCGTCAATGTCAAATGTTATTTCTTTTGCCATTTTATAATTTTTTTAAATGTTTGTTTTTAACTTAAAATCCCAAAAACGTCTGCCTCTCTCATGATAAGGTAGTTCGTTCCATCCAATTTCACTTCTGTACCAGAATATTGTCCATAAAGAACAGTGTCACCTGATTTTACTGTCATTGGTTCATCCACTTTTCCTGGACCTACAGCAACAACTTTTCCTTTAAGAGGCTTTTCTTTAGAGGCATCTGGAATGATAATTCCCGAAGCAGTTTTTTCTTCTACTGCAATTGGTTCTATAACAACTCTATCTGCTAGAGGTTTAATTTTTATTGACATAATTTTTTTATTTTTTGGATTAATACTTAATTAAAAATACTGTTTATTCTTATGCACTTTTTATGCCAACCAATGTTATGGCAAAAAACATCAAATTAAGACTGAATTTTTTTCTTGTAGCGTGTCATATTGTCACAGAAATAAACCGAAATTAGAAATAGAAAGATGCTAAGTGCAAAGAGCAGGTTAGTTCTTATCCAAATAAAATTCATTGGTTAATTCGTGATGCCTCTCAGAGTATACTTGATGAGATTCATACACACAAAAAGTTTCTTCTTTAAGGTTTTCTTTATTTTTAGAAAAGCACATCAAAACTCTATTCACTTCTTTGTTTTTGTTGGGCTTTATAAATCCAATTTTTGTTAAAAAAAGCCAACTTTTTTTAGCCAAATTTATAAAGATTTCACTTTCCGTTTTGGGAAGAATAAGATTAAAGTATCCATCTGTAGAGAGGTGTTCGATAACAAATTCTATAATTTCTTCAAACGATAAACTATCCGTATGTCGGGCTTGTGTTTTATTAGAATCTAAATTTTTTAGATCATTTACAAAATAGGGTGGGTTTGTAATGATGAAATCTATTTTTGATTCTGGAATGTAATCTTGTAAAGGTAAATTTACGGCTAAAAGCCTTTGTGGCCAAGGAGATTTTTTAAAGTTGAAGTCTGATTCTTCGAATGCATTAGGTTCTATTTCCACTCCTGCTAGCTCAATGTTGGTATTTCTTTGAGCAATCATCAATGCCAAAATACCAGTTCCAGAACCAATGTCTAAACCTCTTTTTGCAGTTTCAGGAATTTTAGCCCAAGCTCCCAGCAATACCGAATCGGTATTTACTTTCATTGCGCTTTTCTCGTTTTTTAACGAAAATTGTTTGAAACGGAAGATTGACATTTTACTAGTTGTTTTCATTTGTCATTCCAAACTTGATTTGGAATCTAAAGTTATACACTTTCTTGTCGGCTATGATATTATATCTTATACTTGGTATAACACTAGATCCTGAATCAAGTTCAGGATGACAACCGTTATACTATTAAGAAAGTGGGTTACAAATCCACTAATCCTTCTGGAATTTCTATGTGTAGTATTTTATTCTTTTTGTCTAGCTCTATCATCAAATTAAGAGGACAAAGAACTTCTTTTCCGTTAATCATGATTTCTGCTACTGGGTTGTTTGGCAAATCGTATATTTCTACAACTTCTCCTACCTCTTTACCGTCTTCATCTATTGCCGTAAATCCAACTATTTCGTGGAAATAGAATTCATCTTCAGCTAGTTTTGGCAATAAATTATCGGGTAAGTACAACTCGCATTTAAGGAGTTTTTTTGCTTGTTCTTGCGTATCAATTCCTTTGAATTTAATACGAACAAAACCATTTAATTGAGGTTCTGCTTTTTCTACTAAATAAGGGACAAGACTGTCTTTTTCGTCAATAAAAATTGCGTTAAGGTTATCGAAAAGATTGGGTACTTCTACGTTAAACTTAGCTACAATTTCTCCCTTAAATGAAAAAACCTTGGAGATAGCTCCAAGGTTAAAGTATTCATCAAATTTCATTTGTTGTAATTTATTCTTCTTCAGAACCTGCAGCAGCTTCTTCAGCTGGAGCTTCTTCTGGAGCGTTAGCAGCAGCAATTGCAGCAGCTTGTGCTTCTTTAGCAGCAACTTCAGCTTTCATTCTTTCTGCAGCTATTTTGTCAGCTTTTGCAGTTACAGAATCTGAAACTTTAGCAATCTTAGCGTCTTTTTCTTCTAACCAAGCAGTAAATTTAGCTTCCGCTTCTTCTACAGTCATTGCTCCTTTTTTCACACCTCTTAATAGGTGTTTTTTATACATTACTCCTTTGTAAGAAAGAATGTTTTTAGCAGTGTCAGTTGGTTGTGCACCATTTTCTAACCATCTCAAAGCAGCATCAACATCAAGGTCGATAGTTGCTGGTACAGTAATAGGGTTGTAAGTTCCAATTTTTTCTAGAAATTTTCCATCTCTTGGCGCTCTACTATCAGCAGCTACAATGTGGTAAAAAGGTCTTCCTTTTCTTCCTAGTCTTCTTAGTCTAATTTTTACTGGCATATTTTGTTAAATTTTAGAGGGTCGAAACCCCTGATTATTAAATTGTCTGCAAATATCGTGTTTTTTTCTTAATTGCAAACATTTTGAGAAGTTTTTTAGTAGTTTCAATAAAAATAGTTGAATGAAATACTGCTTTTATTTATTGATATTGATTATTTCGTCTACTTCTTGTACTTTTTCAAAGTATGGATTTCCTCATAAAACTAAAGTAAGCGAAGATAGATTAGGTAATATTTATACTATTTCTATTGATTCAAACGATCTTTTTGGGACTAATTATCTTTTCGAAATTCAAGTTCTGGATGAAAATGGAGAGCCAGGAGAATTAGTTTTAGTTACAGATTCTATTCAAGTATATATAATAGAAAAGTTCTCGAATTATTTCATTAAAGATTTAGAGTTTAATTACAAAAACAAAAAAGTAGAAATTGACTCAATTTCATGTTTAGTGTTATGTCAAGACAGCATAACTATTTTAAATACTGAACTATGGGAGTATGATCAAAATTATTCAAGAATTGGGACACATATTTATGTGGAATCTACAATTAAAGAAGAATTGAAATTCAAGGGGGAATATTTTATCATTGAAGACCTTGTGATTTACTCAAAGGATAAAATATTCAGATTCAAGAATTATTTCCTCTGGCTTTAATTAATCACAGGATTCAACCATTTTTTCATCTTATCTATCTCCATCCCTTTACGCTCTGCAATACTTTTTACTTGGTCCATGTCTATTTTTCCTAGTCCAAAATACTTAGATTGAGGATGGGCATAATAAAACCCACTTACCGAAGCAGCAGGATACATTGCCATAGATTCAGTTAATTCTACGCCAATTTCTTCGGTAGCGTTTAGCTTTGCGAATAAAGTAGTTTTCTCAGTATGGTCTGGGCAAGCTGGATAACCTGGTGCAGGTCTTATTCCTTGGTACTTTTCTTTTATTAATTCTTCGTTCTCCAAACTTTCGTTTGGTGCATATCCCCACAATTCTTCACGCACTTTTTTGTGCATTAATTCTGCAAAAGCTTCTGCCAATCTATCTGCCAAGGCTTTCAATAAAATAGCACTGTAATCGTCATGTGTTTTTTGAAACTCTTTTACATGTTCTTCTATTCCTAGTCCTGCAGTAACCACAAATCCACCTATGTAATCTTGAAGTCCTGTTTCTTTAGGTGCAATAAAATCTGCCAAAGAAAAATTAGGTAAATTTTTAGCTTTTTGAGTCTGTTGCCTCAAAGAATAAAAAGTTTCGTCTACTTCTGTTCTTTCTTCATTGGTATAGATAGAAACATCATCTTTTCCGTTTGAATTGGCAGGCCAAATTCCTATAACTCCCTTAGCAGTAAGCCAATTTTCTTTTTCAATTTTAGCCAACATTTCTTGAGCATCTGCAAATAAACTAGTAGCTTGTTCTCCTACAATTTCATCAGTCAATATTCTTGGGTATCGCCCAGCCAATTGCCAAGTTTGGAAAAACGGAGTCCAATCAATAAATGGAATTAAGTCGGACAAAGGAAAATTTTCGTACGTTTTGTTTCCAATGAAATTGGGTTTGTAAACGTCTGCTGCTTTCCATTCAATTTTCAACTTGTTTTCAACAGCAACATCATACGGTAACAATCTTTTTTGCGTTTTTTTGTTCGCATGATTTACTCTTACTTTTTCGTATTCGGTTTTAATATCTGCAATAAATTCTTTGGAAGTAGTTCCCAATAGTTTTTCCACCACAGTTACCGAACGAGAGGCATCCAATACATGAATGGTTTGTCCTTTGGTATAACTTTCTTCAATTTTTACGGCAGTATGCACTCTAGAAGTAGTTGCTCCACCAATTAAAAGAGGAATCGTTAATCCTGCTTTTTCCATTTCTTCGGCAACAGAAACCATTTCGTCCAAAGACGGAGTAATTAGCCCACTTAGCCCAATTACATCTACGTTTTCTTCTATTGCTTTTTTGATAATATCTTGGGTAGGAACCATCACACCCATATCTACTATGTCGTAATTATTACATCCCAACACCACTCCCACAATGTTTTTTCCAATATCATGAACATCTCCTTTTACAGTCGCCATCAATACTTTACCGTTTGGTTTTACTTCACCATTTTTGGCAGCTTCAATAAAAGGGTTCAAATAAGCCACAGCTTGTTTCATTACCCTTGCAGATTTTACTACCTGAGGTAAAAACATTTTTCCCGATCCAAACAAATCTCCAACTACGTTCATTCCATCCATCAATGGACCTTCAATTACTTGAATAGGTTCAGGAAAAAGCAACCTACATTCTTCGGTATCTTCTTCTATAAATTCGGTTAATCCTTTTACCAAAGCGTGAGTAATCCTTGATTTTACATCTGTTTCTCTCCAAGACAAATCTCTTTCTTTTTTCTTTCCATCTCCTTTTACACTCTCGGCATAATCCAATAAAACTTCGGTAGCATTGTCATTTCTGTTCAACAATACATCTTCTACTTTATCCAATAATTCTTTAGGGATTTCGTCATAAATCTCCAGCATGGTTGGGTTTACAATCCCCATATCCATTCCGTGCTTAATTGCATGATACAAAAATGCTGAGTGCATAGCTTCACGTACCGCATTATTTCCTCTAAACGAAAAAGAAACGTTACTTACACCTCCACTAATTCTTGCTCCAGGTAGGTTTTCTTTAATCCATTTTGTCGCATTAAAAAAATCTACCGCATAGTTGTTGTGCTCAGGAATTCCTGTAGCAACAGGAAAAATATTGGGATCAAAAATAATGTCTTGGGGAGGAAATTTAACTACATCTACCAAGATATCATACGATCTTTTGCAAATCTCAATTCTACGTTCGTAAGAATCGGCTTGCCCATCTTCATCAAATGCCATAACAATAGTTGCAGCACCATACATTTTTACTTTTTTGGCTTGTTCAATGAATTTTTCTTCACCCTCTTTTAGTGAAATAGAATTTACCACTCCTTTCCCTTGAATACATTTAAGACCAGCCTCAATGATTTCCCATTTACTAGAATCTATCATCACAGGAATACGAGCAATATCTGGCTCAGAAGCGATTAGGTTCAAGAATTTAACCATGGCTTCTTTTCCGTCCAGCATTCCTTCATCCATATTCACATCTAGGATTTGCGCACCACCTTCTACTTGGTCACGGGCAACATCTAGCGCTTCATCAAATTTTTCTTCTTTAATAAGACGAAGAAATTTTCTAGAACCTGTTACGTTTGTTCTTTCCCCAATATTTACAAAATTGGTTTCTGGAGTAACGATTAACGGTTCAAGTCCGCTTAGTTTTAATGTGTATTCTTTCATTTTTGT
>CAXIAX010000028.1:0-28858 GCA_964021785.1 uncultured Flavobacteriales bacterium | reverse complement strand
GGCTCAGAACCCGGTTGCAGGTGAAAGCCCTGCCTTAGGATACTTCTAAAGTTTTATTCTTGATATTCATAAAGAGGCTTTAAAGGCTTATCTATTCTACTCCAAAAAGTCTTTGCTCCTAATAATTGAGCTATTCTTATTTTGTTTCTATAATAATTCAAAGTAGAAATTGCACCAATTAAAGGTTGATTCTGAAATACTTTTTGATTCCATAAAATATTTTTATCTGAAAAAGGGATTTCCTTCGGAAAAGTTAACTCCTCATAAATCTCTAATAATTCAAATTTGTTTAAATGATCTATTTTTTCTAAATAGCTTTTAAACCCCTCAAAACTTGATAAGTTTTCAATAGTAATTATTTGCAATTGATTTTTGTAATTAATTACAGAATCTGCAATAGCTAAAATTAATTCATCTCTATAATTCAATAAAGAAACTCTTAGATTTTCGGCTCTATTTATTGATTCTTCTGAATCAACACCTAACATTTTAGTTGTCCATTTTGGACTATCTATTTTTTTTAATCTATAAAATGAATCATAACTAGTTGTTTGAGTGACACTATTTTTCTTAAGCCAATTATTTATTCCTTCTTCTTTATTTATAATTTCATTTAGAGTGTTTAATAATAAATCATCAATCTGATTAGTTTTTAAATTAGCTTTTTTGAACAAAGGAATCATTTCAAGAGAAGTTTTTCGAGATTGAGGATCGTAAGTCATCAATATCATTTTTGTTCTTATAGCATTAATATCTTTAACTAAATTATTATTTCTTGCAATTGTCTGTTCACAAGAGTTAACTAATGAAGTGATTAATCCCTTATAATCTTCCAATTCAATCTCCTTTTTCTGAGAACAAGAAAAAAAGGTGAGAACAAAAATAAAAAATGAAATTAAAGAAATTGTTTTTGTGTTCATATCTAAGGATTTGTGATGTTCAAATATAACTAAATAGATATAAAATCAGATTTAAAATAAAATACATTCCATTTAAAAAGTAGTATATTTATGGATGAAAAAATCAATCCTATTATTTTGCATTGCAACAGCAGCTGTTTCTTGCAAACCTGAACCACCAAAAGATTACGTTACCTTATCGGGAAAAATCACAAATCCTAATGAAGATTTAACTCTTGAGATTAGAAAAGGTAGAGATTACATAAAAACGATAACTCTGAAAGCTGATGGTAGCTTTGAGGACACGCTTAAATTACCTGAAGAAGGAAAATATTACTTAATTCACAACAAAGAAAATGGCGGTATTTATTTACAAAACGGAAACGTTACTTCTTTTTCATTAAATACGGAAGAATTTGATGAATCCTTGAAATTTGATGGCGATAATGCAGGAAAAAGTAATTTTTATGTTGCCAATTCACTTTTAAATGAATCTACTTTTGATGATTCGGCTTATGAAAGCGAAGAGAATTTCTTGGCTAAATTTTCAGAATATAAAAAAGGATACGATAATTTAAAATCTACTTACAAACTAGATACAGCTTTCTATGCCAAACAAGATGCTGATTTAGAAAAATCGAAAAATAGAAACCTAAGTTATATTATTGATAAAGCAAATTTAAAGAAAGAACTAACAGGAATGCAATCTCCTAGTTTTGAAGAATACGAAAATTACAAAGGAGGAACTTCTTCTTTGAGTGATTTTGCAGGAAAATATGTTTATGTAGATGTTTGGGCTACTTGGTGTGGACCTTGTAAAGTTGAAATTCCTTCACTTAAAAAAGTAGAGCATGCTTACGAAGGAAAAAACATTGAATTCTTAAGTATTTCTGTAGATGCATTGAAAGATAAAGATGCTTGGAAAGAAATGATTGCTGAAAAGGAATTGGGAGGTGTACAGTTATTTGCAACAAACAGCTGGAAATCTAAATTTGTTACCGATTACAAAATTAACGGGATTCCTCGTTTTATTTTGATAGGCCCAGACGGTAAGATTGTTTCGCCAGATGCTCCTAGACCAAGTGACGATAAATTAATAGAATTATTTGAAGCGAACGGAATATAAAAGAAGCTTCCTCCATATTATTAAAAAAGCCCATTAATTAAGTTTAATGGGCTTTTTTGTTGTTCGTATATTCTTTGTTACAAAAAAGCTATTCCCGCTTTAGAACAACTATAATCGGGTGATTTATTATTGGAGCCTCATTAAGCTTGAAACGAAATATCCGTATAAATAAAAAGCCTTCCAAACTAATGTTTGGAAGGCTTTTTGGCTGTTGTGATCCAGCTGGGATTCGAACCCAGGACCCACGCCTTAAAAGGGCGTTGCTCTACCAACTGAGCTACTGAATCGCTAACGGTTTGCAAATATAGAAACCTCTTTATTAAATGCAAAGTATTTGCTACTTTTTATTTATATTTTTTTTTTAATCTTTAGAACTAAATAAATAGCCTCTTAAACTTATGCTTAAAAGGCTATTTCAATGCTGTGATCCAGCTGGGATTCGAACCCAGGACCCACGCCTTAAAAGGGCGTTGCTCTACCAACTGAGCTACTGAATCGCTAACGGAGTGCAAATATAGAAACCTCTTATTTATTTGCAAAACATTAAGCGTTTTTTTTACAATTAAATTAAATTTAATATTTGAGATTTCACTTTTTCATTCACAGGAACCAGTGGTAGTCTCATGTTGTTCTCCATTATCCCCATGTTTTTTAATATCTCTTTTACTCCTCCTGGATTACCATCTGCAAAGATTGCATCTATTAATTCCAATAATTGGTAATGAGATTTTTTTGAAGACTCTAAATCTCCTTGCATTCCTTTTGCTACTAAATTTTTTGTAACTGCCGGATGAGAGTTTGCAATAACAGAAATTAACCCATCGGCTCCACAAGCAATCATTGGTAATGTAAGCGCATCATCTCCTGAAATTACCAGAAAATCTGCAGGTTTATTATTCAAAATGTGCATTACTTGCCCCAAATCACCTGAAGCTTCTTTAATTGCTACTACATTTTTGAATTCTTTTGCAATTCTTACTGTAGTTGCCGCAGTCATATTAGAAGCAGTTCTTCCCGGCACATTATACAAGATAATGTCGTGGCTCATGTTTTCTGCTAAGTGTTTATAATGCTGATAAATTCCTTCTTGACTTGGTTTATTGTAATATGGACTTGCAGATAATATAGCATCTACTCCATCTAATTGGAAGCTGTTGTAGTCTTCTACCATTCTAAGCGTATCGTTCCCTCCTATTCCGAAAACTATAGGTAATCGCTTGTTATTGATTTTAATTACAAAATCTAACACTTCTTGCTTTTCACTCATAGAAAGTGTGGCAGCTTCACCTGTGGTTCCCATCACTACTAAGTAATCTAAACCTCCATCAATAAGGTGGTTCGTTAATTTCTCTAAGGCTGGGAAATCAATCTCTTTGTTGTCTTTGAATGGAGTTACCATTGCAACTCCTAATCCTTTTAAATTGCTCATTTATTTAGGTTTTACTTGTTTTAAAAATGTATTTACTTGTTTTATAAATTGACTTACTGGTGCAGTTTTATCCATATCTACCATAAAATCAAAATATTTTTCATTTTCACTTGAATGCCTTCCGATCTTAAATCCCGACTTGGAACTTGCGACAATATGTTTTATTGGAGTTATGAAATCTCTTGAAAAATCTATTAAAATTTCAAAATCTTCCTTTACAAAATCATTGACCTGCTTTGATTTCCCAAAGTTGGCAAAATCGAGGTCTTTTTTTGTGAAATACTGATATTTTAAAGATTGATTAATAATGAAGTTTGGAATTTCTTTTGAATCACAATACCCCAAAGCGACTATAGATTTGAATCCTATATCTTCTCTTAAATAATCGATAAAATTATTAATAAAGTCTTGATAGTCTGTAGTAGAAACAGGATAAACTATACCAATAGACTTTGCATTGGAATAATTAACCACTTTTATTCTTCTTTTGTTTGACAATAAAATTTTATCAATTTTACGTCTTCCAATGGAATTTTTTATGTTTTCTATTAGCTTCATTTATCAATACAAAAATAGCAAGTATAATTGCTTAAATAACAATTTATCCTATTAAATTAATATACTCTTCTTCACTTATTATTTTCACTTCTAGCTTTTCTGCTTTTTTTAGTTTTGCAGGTCCCATATTCTCTCCAGCAACTAAGTAATCTGTTTTACCAGAAATGGAACTAGACACCTTTCCTCCGTGTTGATCTATGGATTTTTTCAGTTCATCTCTAGAGAATTTATTGAACACACCAGAAACGACAAAAACCAAACCTTGGAATGTACTTGTAGCGCCTTCCATTTCTTCCACTTCAAATTTCAATCCTTTTTCTTTTAGCTTATCTACAATCTGCATATTTTCTTCTTTGCCAAAATAGTTGATTAAGCTTTGTGCAATTCTATCCCCAATTTCATCAACCTCTATCAATGAATCGAAATTTGCAGCAATAATATTATCTATCGTTTTGAAATGCCTTGCTAGTTTTTTTGCTACTGTATCTCCTACAAACCTTATACCTAGTGCAAACAACACTTTTTCGAAAGGAATTTGTTTAGATAATTCTATACCCTCTAGCATATTATTAACAGATTTCTCTGCCATTCTATCTAAATTGATTAAATCATCATACTGAAGTGAGTATAATCCAGAAACGTCACTGATTAAGCCATTGTCATAAAGTACTTCTATGGTTTCTGTACCCAAACCATCAATATTCATTGCTTTTCTTGAGATAAAATGTTGAATTTTACCTTTAATTTGAGTTGCACATCCATTTTCATTCACACAGTAATGATTTGCCTCTCCTTCTTGTCTTTCCAATTCTGCATGGCATTCTGGACACTCTGTGATGTACTGAAATGGAACAGAATCTGAAGGTCTTTTTTCTAAATCTACTCCTACTATTTTGGGAATAATTTCACCCCCTTTTTCTACAAAAACGGTATCTCCTTCTCTCACTTCCAACTTCTCAATTATATCGGCATTGTGCAAAGAAGCTCTTTTTACGGTAGTTCCTCCAAGTTGCACTGGAGTTAAATTAGCTACAGGAGTTATTGCTCCCGTTCTTCCTACTTGGTAAGTAACTTTTTCTAAAATCGTGCTTACTCTTTCTGCTTTAAATTTATATGCAATTGCCCATCTTGGTGACTTTGCAGTATACCCAAGTCTGTTTTGGTTGTCGTAGTTATTCACTTTAATCACTACTCCATCAATCTCAAAAGGTAGGTTCTTTCTTTCTTCTGCCCAATAATCTATATACTCCAAAATTCCTTCTATAGAAGAAGTTTTTTTAATGTAATTATTCTTTTCCAATGGTATTTTAAATCCCCATTCCCCAGCTTTTTTCACTAAATCATAATGATTATCAACCTCTATGTTCTCGCCATAAATACCATACAGAAAGCAATCTAAACCTCTTTCTGCCGCAATGCTAGAATCTAATGACTTTAGCGTTCCTGAAGCTGTATTTCTTGGGTTTGCGTATAAA
The DNA here is from genome assembly GCA_964021785.1 of uncultured Flavobacteriales bacterium. Taxonomy (GTDB): domain Bacteria; phylum Bacteroidota; class Bacteroidia; order Flavobacteriales_D; family CAJJDF01; genus CAJJDF01. The sequence continues at coordinate 23,371 of CAXIAX010000028.1, read as the reverse complement.
GGCTCATCATTTTCTAGCCTTAATTTATTCAGTTTTTCAAAATTATCTAACGGGAAAAATATCTCCCCTCTTATTTCAAAATCTTGAGGATAATCCCCTCTTAATTTTAACGGAATAGTTTTTATCGTTTTAACATTAGTAGACACATTCTCTCCCTTAGTCCCATCTCCTCTCGTAACTGCCTGATGAAATACACCATCAATATACTGAATCCCAATTGCAACTCCATCATATTTTAATTCACAAACGTATTCTATCTCGTCATTGGTAAGCTTCTTAATTCTTGTTTCAAAATCTACAATATCTTCTTTAGAATAGCTATTAGACAAAGAAAGCATTGGATATTTATGCGTTACTTGTTCAAACTTTTTTGTTACATCACCTCCCACTCTTTTGGTTGGCGAATTGGATGAAGCTAATTCCGGATATTTCTCTTCTAAATCTTGTAATTCTTTTAATAAAGTATCGAATTCAAAATCGCTCACTATTGAGTTATCCAACACATAATAATTATAATTATAGTCTTGAAGTAACTGCGTTAATTGTTCTATTCTTTGTTTGCTATTTTCCATTTACAAAATTTGTGTTAGTTCCGTATTGGTTTCGATATTCTTTGTTTGTTACTAATTTCCCTATTTCATCAAAAAACAGCTTAATTCCAAAGGAATAGAATATTGCCGAAAAGTCTTTTTGTAATTGTTTGTTATGTGAAAACGCTACGTTATAACCTAATCCGGATGTTAATCCTGCCCATTTTACAATTCTATAATTTGCTTTGGTAGAAACAACAACAGACGACAATAAATTGGTATTTTGCTTATTAGGTAAGATTGTTTTGAATTTGAAATTGAATCCTTTTTGTGATAAATCTCCTACTCCAACATGAATTGGAAATAACAATTCCCAACGTTCTGTTTGATGAATAATTAATTCTGAAAACACACTAAATAAATGATAATTAGTTAGGTTGTTTCGGTAAAGTGTAGAAGTTAGAAAGTCTTTTTCTGTAAATAATTTAAACAGATTTTTATGAAAAACATGATAACTAACTCCAAATCTCAAACTCTTATTAGCTGCACCAAGTTTTAGTCCATAGTATTCGTGTACATTATGATTAATAATAGAGTTTCTAAAATCTAATGTTCCATAAAACTTCAGCTTATTGTCTTCGTGTTTTTTGTAGAACTGCGAATTTGCTGAGTTTGAAACTAGGATTAATACTAGTATGAAGATTATTTTTTTCATTCTTCCCAATCTGATTTTCTATACTCTTTGTTAGTTGTCATTTTCCAAAGTTCTCCCAAAAATATCTTAACTCCAAAAGAGTAAAAAGGAGCATTGAGTGCTTTTTGTGTTCTTTTGTCGCCATTAATTATTAGGTTGTAACCAACACCACCTTGTAGTCCTACCCATCTAAAAATCTTGAAATGACTCTTGATAGATAAAGTGGTTGCTACGATTCCTTTCTCAACAAACTGCACGTATTTTTGTTCCATATTAAGGTATTCTCCTTTTAGAGAACCAAAATTTAAATGCAATGGAGTTGTGATCTCCCATCTTTTTGAAGAGAAAAATATCCTTTCGTAATAGAAACTTAAAAAACCAAAACTATACCGATTTGTGTCTGTTGCATCCATTTCTCTCACTCTGTTGTTGTAAGTGTGCACTGGTGTTCTTAATCCATAAAAACCAATTCCAAATCTCTGTTTGGAATTACCTAAACCCAGTTTCACGCCATTAAATTTAACCGAATGACCAATTACCACAGAGTTTCTCATATCAAAACTTGCTACAAACTTATACTTATCGTCTTGCACAGAACTAGTTTGTGAAAAACCAGATAATGCACATACAATTAGCAATATGAAAGTTAGCGTTTTAATCATTTTGTTTTTATTCCTTTTACCATTCTATCTTTGTTATTCATATCCTTTAATAAAACAACTGAAGTAAAACCGTTCAAATTCATTTGCTCTACAGTTTCCTTTCCGTATTTTTCATTAATCTCAAAATACAATTTTCCTCCGATTTTTAGGTTGTTTTTGGAAAAATCTATGATTGCGTTATAAAAGAGTAAAGGCTCATTATCGGCAACAAATAACGCCAAATGAGGCTCGAAATCCAATACATTGGATTGCATCTCTAGTTTTTCGCTATTGAGAACATAAGGAGGATTACTCACAATAATATCAAATTCTTCTCCTGTATAATTAGGATTCAAAATATCTTGAAGCTCAAAGTCTACCTTCGCTTTCAAGTCATCATTATTCAGTTTTGCTGTAACCAAAGCTTCTTTGGATACATCAAATGCTGTAACCTTAGAATTACTTAATTTCAAATCTAAAGAAATAGCAATTGCTCCAGTTCCAGTACCAATATCTAAGATAGTTCCTTCAAAATTTGGGTTATCTTTTACAATTAAATCTACCAACTCCTCTGTTTCCGGTCTAGGAATAAGAGTATGTTCGGTTACTTTGAATTCATTTTCATAAAAATATTGCACACCTGTAATAAACTGAATAGGCTTTTGTTTCTTAAGATCCTTAATGGCATAATGGAACTTTAGCAACTCAGATTCACTTAAGTTATTTTTCATTCCTAACAGAACATCTGTTTTGGAATAACCTAAATAATAATCGGCTAGAATATAAAAGAAGGAGCTGACTTCTGTTTTTGGATAAAACGAATCCAACTCCTCAAAAAAATGATTTTTTATTGCAGAAACTGTGTTTTCAGTTACAAACATAAATTATACAGCTACGTCATTATCTCTTAATGCTTCATTCAATGAAGTTTTAAGATCTGTACTCGCTTTTCTTTCCCCAATTATCAATGCACAAGGCACATTGTAAACTCCTGCTGCAAATTGTTTAGGATAAGTTCCTGGTATTACAACTTTTCTTGGAGGTACAATCCCTTTATATTCCACTGGAGTATCTCCTGTGATATCAATAATTTTTGTGCTTTTTGTCAATGTAACTCCAGCTCCTAATACTGCTTCTTTTCCAACTCTTACCCCTTCTACTACGATACATCTAGAACCAATAAATGCACCATCTTCAATAATAACTGGTGCTGCTTGAAGTGGCTCTAAAACACCTCCAATTCCTACACCTCCACTTAAGTGAACGTTTTTTCCAATTTGTGCGCAAGAACCAACAGTTGCCCATGTATCTACCATTGTTCCTTCATCTACAAATGCTCCAATATTTACATAAGAAGGCATTAAAATAACTCCTTTAGATAAATAAGCTCCATATCTTGCAACAGCATGAGGTACAACCCTTACACCTAATTCTGCGTAGTTCTTTTTCAAAGCCATTTTATCATGAAATTCCAAAGGCCCCATTTCTATAGTTTCCATTTTTCTTATAGGAAAATACATTACCACAGCTTTCTTCACCCATTCGTTCACTTGCCAATCTCCATTTTCAAGAGGTTCAGCAACTCTCAATCTTCCTTTATCAATCTCTTCAATTACTGCATTAATTGCGTTTCTTGTTGATTCTTCTTTTAACAATTCTCTGTTGTCCCAAGCTTTTTCTATTATTTCTCTCATTCTAATTTCTTTTTTAAATCTATTATTTAACTAATCCTTTTACAAACTCTATTGATTTCTTCATTTCTAAATGTAACTCTACATCATTCTCAATAAAGGCTATTGTTTCTCTAAACTCCTTTTTCAAGTTTTCAATCTTTTCAGATGATTTTAATGGTTTTCTGAATTCCATTGCTTGAAACCCTGCCAACAATTCTATTCCCAATACTTTTTCCATATTTTGAAATACCTTGTAACATTTGGTTGCCGCATTTGCTCCCATACTCACGTGATCTTCTTGTCCGTTTGATGAATCTATCGTATCGACCACAGCAGGAGTACAATACTGCTTATTTTGACTCACAACACTGGCAGCAGTGTATTGAGCAATCATAAATCCTGAGTTAAGCCCTGGATTTTTTACTAAAAATGCTGGTAAATTTCTAAAGCCACCAATCAATTTATATATTCTTCTTTCACTAATACTTCCGATCTCAGCCAAAGCCAAGGCTAGCGAATCTAGTGTAATGGCTAACGGTTGACCATGAAAATTCCCGGCAGAGATTATTAAATCTTCGTCTGGAAAAATTGTAGGGTTATCGGTAACAGAGTTTATTTCTGTTTCGAAAATAGTAGTAACATAATCAATCATATCCTTACTAGCTCCATGCACTTGAGGTGAACATCTGAATGAATATGGATCTTGTACGTCCATTTTCTCTCCATGAAATATTTCACTTCCTTCTAAAAAACCAAGGATATTTTTTGCTGTAGCTTCTTGTCCTTTTTGATTTCTAACTTGGTGAATCAATGGATTAAATGGCGATTTATGTCCATTATATCCTTCTAAAGATACGGCCGTTATTAAATCGGCAATGGATTTATATTTATTTGCTTTTATCAAAATATGAACTCCAAATGCTTGCATAAATTGAGTTCCATTCAATAATGCTAATCCTTCTTTTGATTGCAACTGAACTGGTTTTAAACCTAATTCATTAAGCACATCAATAGAGTTTCTTCTTTCATTTTTATAGTAAACTTCTCCCATCCCAATTAAAGTCAAAGAGATATGAGCCAAAGGAGCTAAATCTCCACTTGCACCTAAACTACCTTGCGAATACACTATTGGAAATACTTGATTATTAAACAATTCAATAAGCAAACTTAAAGTATCCATTGATATTCCTGAATGTCCGTAAGACAATCCTTGAATCTTTAAAAGAAGCATAATTTGCACAATATCTTGAGGAATTTCTTCTCCCAATCCACATGCATGTGACATCACTAAATTGTGTTGCAATTGCCCCAATTCTGATGGAGAAACAACTGTATTACACAAAGAACCAAATCCAGTATTTATTCCATAAATCACTTCATTTCCAGAAGCCATTTTATTGTCTAAATATTGTCTACACTTTTGTACTTTTTGAATAGCCGACTCCGACAATTCAACTTTTTTATTGTTTTTGATAATATCCTCTATCGTAGACAGAGTTATCTTTTCTGATGAAATATGATGTATTCCCATTTATTTAAAATCTTGTTGCATTAAAGAAAGCTACCAATTCTTTTATCGTGTAATTATTTTGATCCCCTGTCTCCATATTTTTTACTGTGATAGAATCGTTTGCCAATTCATTTTCACCTACCAATGCTACAAACGGAATGTTTTTATTGTTGGCATAAGTCATTTGCTTTTTCATTTTGGCAGTATCAGGATAAATCTCAGCAGGAATGTCGTTTTCTCTCAATTCCTTAAGCCATTTCATTGATTGTTTTGCTTCTGCAGAACCAAAGTTTGCGAACATAATCTGTGTAGAAGCTAATAATTCTTTCGGAAATAAATCCAATTCTTCTAGCACATCATAAATTCTATCAGCTCCAAAAGAAACTCCTACACCCGATAAATCTTTCATTCCAAAAATACTAGTCAAATCATCATAACGACCACCACCACAAATACTTCCCATATTTACACTGTTGGCTTTCACCTCAAATATTGCACCTGTATAGTAATTCAATCCACGAGCTAACGAAGGATCAAACTCTAGTTTTGCCTTATCCAATCCTAAAGATTGAATCATATCCAATACTTCTGTTAATTCCTCAATTCCTTTAGCTCCAATTTCTGAAGAAGAAACGATAGAGCTTACCGCTTCTAGCAATTTCTCGTTAGATCCTTTAATTGACAAGATTGGACTCAATTTTTCTATTGCTGATTCAGATACTTCTTTTTCTCTCAGCTCCTTTACCACTCCTTCCTCGCCAATTTTATCAAGCTTATCAATGGCAACAGTAATAGGAATCAATTTATCTGATTCACCAATAACTTCTACCAATCCAGAAAGGATTTTTCTGTTGTTAATTTTTATCGTAAAATCTTCTAGTTTTAGACTAGACAATACTTTATCAAAAATCTGAATTAATTCTACTTCATACAAAAGTGAATCACTTCCCACTACATCTACATCACACTGATAAAACTCTCTGTACCTGCCTCTTTGTGGTCTGTCAGCTCTCCAAACGGGTTGTATTTGATACCTTTTGAATGGTAAATCTATTTCATTTCTGTTTTGAACCACGAACCTTGCAAAAGGTACGGTAAGATCATAACGTAGAGCTTTTTCTACGATAGAGTTTGCAAAACGAATAGAGTTCTCACTTTCATAAGCCTCCTTGTTCGATTTTTTAATGAATTCTCCCGAATTCAACACTTTAAAAATAAGTCTATCTCCTTCTTCTCCATATTTTCCCATTAGAGTTTCTGTTTTCTCCATGGTAGGAGTTTCTATAGGCAAATACCCATAAGTTTGAAATACAGCTTTAATGGTATCGAAAATATAGTTTCTTTTTACCATTACTTGTGGTAAAAAATCCCTTGTTCCTTTAGGTATAGATGGTTTAGACATTAATTTTGTTTAGATTTTTCTTAGTCTAACAAAAATAGGAATAGTTAAGGGAAAGAAGTAATTTTTATCAATTAAATATTGCTTTTAAAGCTCAAATATTTAAACTAAAAGTTATTTATTAATGCGTTTTGATAATTATTTAACCAAAAACAAACTTAATTTAATTTACTAAAATCTTCATACATCAAATATTGAGCTCTCATTTTCATGTATTCTTCCAAATCAGAAGACCAAGAATTATGAATCGTTTCAATACTTTCTCCTTTTTCTATTTGCAACCTTAATTTATTAGTTCCTGCCAATAAATCGAAAAATGAAGCACGAGTAATAAAGTCGTTTCCTTTCGTTTTTTCTTTCATCCCAATTAACCAATGTAAATACAATTCCTGCGTATTTCTGATGTATAACAGTCCAAAAACACTTAAATCATATCCATTGCACACTTCCCCTTTGTATTTAGGACTTTTAGACCCAACATTTGGTTTTGGAGTAAATGAAAAAGTAGTTTTTGAAATATACGGAGAACCAATTACCTGAAATGGCAAATCTGTTCCTCGCCCTACACTTACTGATGTTCCCTCGAAAAAACAAATAGAAGGATACAAATATACCGAAGACATATTAGGTAAATTTGGTGAAGGAGCAATAGGTAATTTATAATAATCTTTGTGCGAGTAATTAAGACAATTTACCACTTCAAAATCACACTTTACATTTCCTTTTAGCCATCCTTCTCCCTGAATCATATAAGCCAATTCTCCTACCGTTAACCCATGAACCACTGGTATTGGATGCATCCCTACGAAAGACTTATATTTCTCTTCTAAAATTGGTCCATCTACGTAAAATCCATTTGGATTAGGACGATCCAAAATCAATACTTTTTTATTGTTCTCTGCACACGCTTCCATCACGTAATGCATGGTAGAAATGTAAGTGTAAAACCTTGCTCCTACATCTTGAATATCAAATATTACAACATCAATATCAGACAATTGTTCTGCACTAGGCTTTTTGTTTTTTCCGTAAAGCGAAACTAATGGCAAACCTGTTTTTACATCTGTAGATGATTTAACATGCTCTCCTGCAGAAGCATTACCTCTAAACCCATGCTCAGGTGAAAACACTTTTTTCACATCTACCCCCAAAGACAATAATGAATCTACAATGTGAACATTCTTAATGAATGAAGTTTGATTAGCAACTATAGCAACTCGCTTTCCTTTTAATTTTCCAAGGTATGAATTTACCCTTTCTGCCCCTGTAACAATAGTTGTATCGTAAGAAACATTAAACAACATTTCTTGCGAATTTCCTTGAAAAAAGGCAAAATGTAAAAAAGAAAAAAGAAGGAGAGTACGAATCATCATATTTTGTTTAATTTTATGGCATCTAATTTAAAAAAAAATTAACCTTGACTAGCAAATTTATTTCAAAAAAACTTAGAAAAGAACTGAGCTCGGGAAATAAATTTTCTAAACCTATCATCAAGGTAGCAATTACTAGTATAACAATAAGTATGCTAGTAATGTTAATTTCAATTTCGGTAGTTAAAGGATTTCAAAGAGAGATAAAAAATAAGGTAGTAAACTTTTCTTCTCATATTCAAATTACGGACGGAGGAACAAATTATACGTTAGAAACTTCACCAATTAAGATTAACCAACCTTTTTACCCTTCTTTAGAAAATGAAGAAGGAATTGAACACATTCAAACTTTTGCCACCAAAGCAGGGATAATTCAATCTAATGCGGATACAGTTGTTTATGAAGACGAAACTAAGATAAATAGAGATATCGAAGGAATTGTTTTTAAAGGAATAAACCATGATTTTAATTGGGCGAATTTGGCAGATAAAATTATAGAAGGAAAGCCATTCTATGTTTCTGAGGATGAAACAAGCGACAGTATTCTCATTTCTAATTTTATTGCAAAAAAACTAAAGCTATCTGTTAATGATAATGTTAGGTGTTATTTTTTTAATGGAAAAAAACCGGTTCAAAGAAGATTTGTAGTCTCAGGAATATTTGAAACCGGACTAGAGGAATTTGATAATCAATTTGTGTTTATTGATATAAAACATACTCAAAAACTTAATGGATGGGGAGTTTTTACTTCTTTGTTTTTAGAAACTACTCCTATAAATAATGAGGTTGTAATCTCGGCCAATGCCACAGGCGGAAATGAGAATTACAGATATAAATTTGGCAACAGACCTTTTTCTACTTTCAATAAAGTGAAATTTTGTGCAAACAAAGACACAACAATTCGTGTAATTGCGACAGATTTTAGCATCAATACAGTAACCCTTGATGTAGAGCCAATTTCTATTCCTGATACGGCTTGGCTTCTTATTAAGGTAAATAGCGAAGATGGAACTTGTGTATCTACCGAAACTGAATTTGATTATGAATCGACAAATGATTCGGTAAGAGTTTACAAAGGAAACAATGGATTAATCACTACCACATTGAGAACAACTGGAGGTAGTATGAAATATTATATAGGTGGATTTGAGATTTTTATCACCGATTTTTCTACTATAAATGAAAAAGAACTTACGATTAGCAGAATGTCCGACCCTTTTCTTAAAATATCGAAAATCACGGATTTGGAAAGTGAAATTTTTGGATGGTTAAGCGTGTTAGATACAAACGCAATAATAATTATTGTATTAATGATAATGGTAGCAGTAATAAACATTATATCCTTGTTGCTGGTATTAATTGTAGAAAAAATCAGTATGATTGGAGTTCTTAAATCATTTGGGGCTCCCAATAATATGGTTAGGAATATTTTTATTCGATTAGGAATAGGGATTTTAATGAAAGGAATATTAATAGGTAATGCAGTTGCATTTGTAATAATTGGTTTACAAAGTCAATTTGGGTTTATTAAATTACCTCAAGACAAATATTATTTATCTAAAGTTCCTCTAGGGTTTGAGTGGCAAGAATTTATCATTATCAATATAATAACCGTTTCGGTTGGCCTATTGATATTATATTTCACTTCACTATTTGTAGCCAAAATAACTCCAGTAAAAGCCATTAAATTCGACTAAATAGATAATGGAGATTATACTTTTAAAAGACCAATTCATAACAGATTGAGTTTGAAACAAATTTCTAACAGTAACATTTTTAATAGACAACCAAAATGAAAGCTATATTTTTAATAAAGAACGCAACATCAGATAAGGCATTTGAACTAAGAGAAACTGCAATGCCTGTATTAGAAAAAGGAGAAGTATTAATCCAATGCGAAGGTTTTGGGCTTAACTATGCAGATGTAATGGCTAGGCAAGGTTTATACAAAGGAGCCCCTCCCTTACCTTGCATAATTGGTTATGATGTGGTTGGAAAAATTACAGAAGTATTTGACGATAAAGACAAAAGGCTGATAGGTAAAAGAGTTGTGGGATTAACAAAATTTGGAGGATATGCCCAATTTGCAAAAACAAATGCTACTGCTGTTACAGAAATAAGTGATGATTTATCTATTTCTGAAGCCTCTGCAATCGCTACACAGTACTGTACGGCTTATTTTGCGAGTAGTTATGTTACCAATTTACATAAAGGAGATAAGGTATTGATTCATGCTTCTGCAGGAGGTGTAGGAACGGCATTAACACAAATAGCTAAAGCTAAAGGTTGCGAAGTCTATGGATTAACGAGTACCACCAAAAAGTTTGATTATTTAAAAAATAATGGAGTAGATTTTCCAATTAACTTAAATGAATCGGAATACCAAGAACAATTTATGAAATTGTCGGGAGGAGTAAAAGCTGATGTAATTTTCAATTCAATGGGAGGAGATTCTATACAGGACGACATGAAAATAATTTCTGTAGGAGGAAGATTAATAAACTATGGAGCAGCTAGTATTTCTGGAAAAAAACCAAATTTGTTTACTTTGCTTTCTTTGTTAAGAAAAACTGGAAAAATAAAACCATTGAAACTGCTAGGAAAGTCTGCAGGTATTATTGGGGTGAATATGCTATCTATTGCAGATAAAAAACCTGAAATAATTGGAGAATGTTTGGCTGCAGTGGTAAAATTAATGAAAGAGAATAATAAGGTAAAACCAATATCTGGAGGAGAGTTTAGTTTTGAGGATATTGATAAAGCTCACGCATTGCTAGAAAGCAGAAAATCTACAGGTAAAGTTGGGGTTAAATGGTAAATAAATGAGATTTTAGTTGAATAATTTAGGTCATAAATTAAAATATAAAACAAAGATCAAAACAAAAATAACAAGTTGTTAAAATCGTTTCATTGCAATTGAAAATCAAAATCTTAGCAACAATCTAGATAGTAATCTTTATTGTGTTATCTTTTTTTATTTTATTCAAAAATCTTACATTTGCACAATAATTAAAAATAATTAAAATGAAAAAAACAATTGTAATTGCAACTGCCTTAATTTTAGGATTAGTTAGCTGTAAAAAAGAAGAAACTATAGCTGCAACTTCAAACTCTTATAGTGGAAGTGCTACTATTTCAGGAGTAGTAAAAGCAGAATTGGATGTAACTAACGCAAATGCTGAATTTGCACCAGCAGGAACTGTAGTATTATTGGAATACAACCAAGAAGATTTATATTTAAATCCAGATCCAACTAGGGTTTATGAAACAAAAACTGTTTCTACAACTGTAGATGCTAACGGATCTTATTCTGCTAGTGTACCTACAAATGGAAAAGATGTTGATGTAAAAGTAATGCCTCAAGATTTTGCTTACAATCAAATTACAGGAGCTGGTACAACTGCAAGAGTTGTATTTACAGTAAGTCCAGTAAATACTTCGGTAATCAAAGGATCAAAAAAAGTAATTGATTTTAACTATTAATTATTGTAATCAACACAGCCTATAAGAGGTGATGTTGACTTATATTATTTCAATAAAAAAGGAGAGCAAATTGCTCTCCTTTTTTATTGTCTATTTTGTAATTGATTTAATGATTTTATAAAGAACACTTATAAACAAATGCCGGAGGCATGTTAATTAATGAAAAAGCTAATTTCACAGAATTAAATTTAGTTTTAAGTAGTTTATGTGCATTCAAAGAATACTGAAATTGAATGTATTGCCCTTTTTCACTTAAATTCTCTGCAGCATTATCAAGAATACTTTCTTTCAATTCTTTTGGAAAAACTGTAAGTGGTAAAGAAGAGATAATATAATCTGCTTTCTCTTGATTTTCAATTGCCAAATAATCTCCTATTTTTTCGGCACTTTCGTTAAGGATAACAGCTCTTTCGTCAATAATTTCCTCTTTCAGCTTATTATAAAAACTAGGGTTTGTTTCAAAAATAATCATGCACGCATCAGGATTCATTCTTTTTAGAATTTCTTTGGTAAATACTCCTGTTCCAGGGCCAAACTCTACAATGCATTTCACTTGAGAGAAATCAATACCTCCATACATTTTCTTTCCTAAAAATTTTGAACTTGGAGCCACAGCTCCTACTTCTGATTTATTTTTAAAAAATTCTGAAATAAACGACATAAATGAATGGTTTTTATAAATATGACCTAAATCATAGGTTTGATAATTGTGATGTAATAAATTTGTGTATCAAAATTACACAACTTGTACTTAATTCATAGCAAAACACTAAATAAAAAAGCTGAATTTGAAAATTGACAAAAAAAACTGGAAGAAATTAGGATGGGCAGCCATCATATTCTTCATTGTAAAAGGAACAATCACTTCCGGAGTAATTCTGTATACACTATATTGGAGCTTTAAAGGAAATTAAAAACATTAATTATTCTTTGCATAAAGCGTTAATCCGATAATAATCACTTACCTTTGCATAAGTTCTTTGGGGTCGACTGGATTTGACAGCAAGATGAATCAATCTTGTAAGCATGTGGAGTATTGTATGTTAGCTCCTTAATCCAAAATATATATTGTCATTTAACTGACGAAAACAACTACGCGTTAGCTGCATAATAAGACCGAGTCTTATCATCTTAATCGCTCCACAATAGTGGACCGACTAACTACCCGGTAATGAATCCCCGTTTAACTGTTCATTACAATGGGTATCAGTTTGTTAAACTAGCCTAAGTAGAGTCTTGATGCTTGCGCGAAACTAAAAAGAATAAGTTTGTAGTGGATTGCTTATGGTCAGCTACAGATCGAAAATTAATTGTAAGATAAACATGTAGAAAGCTCGCTTGTTCCTTGTTTGGACGGGAGTTCGATTCTCCCCGACTCCACAAATCTTTAAGCCGTTTTAGTAAATACTAAAACGGCTTTATTATTATATAAATTGAAATACTAATTGTAGATTTGGTTTCTTTTTAAATAACTTTTTATTCAAATGAAATTTTTATTATTAGCTATTCTATTCGTTTCTTCTCAGATAATCTTTTCCCAAAGTTTATCTAATAGTTATTCTACTGCCCAAATTGATAGTATTGACAATGGTTCTTTTGCTTTTGAAGGAGATATTTACCACGATTACCAAAACAACTTTTTTTTTATTGGAGTTTCTAATGGAAAGCTAGTTCAGTTTATCTCTGCACCTAGTTCAATTGTATTAAACAAATCGGGAGGTACTCTACCTAACTCAAGTAATACCTATTATGATTTTCCTATTGGATCTACAGATATTCAATCTATCGATTCTAATACATTTCAAGTTGTAGGAAATGGCAAAATAAAAGTCTTAAAAGCAGGAACTTATTCTATAACTGCTGGACTATCTTGCAACAATATGCCTGCTGGCGGGACAAAGTACATTATTGGAATGAAAGTAAATGGAGGTCTTAGAGGATATATAAGTAGAGGTTTTGTAACTCTGCCCAACCCTGACTACTGGGGCTCTTCTGGGGTTATTATCTATAACTTTAACACCAATGATATAATTAATATCCAATACGTTTTGAACGCAGGAATAACTCTTAATGCAGTATTTATTAATTTGGGAGTAAATAAATTATAGTGCTTCAACTTATTATAATTAATTAAAAACTAATGTGATTTATCTGTAAGGATTAATTCTAATCAAAGACAATAGTATCAAACTATTTCAATCTAAGATGAGCATCAAAAAAATTACATTTACTAATAAAGACAATCAACAATTATCTGCAAGACTTGAGCTACCTAACCACATGAAGCCTCACAGTTATGCTATTTTTGCTCATTGTTTTACTTGTAACAAAAATTTACTAGCAGTAAAAAACATAGCTAGAGCACTTAATAATAAAGGAATTGCGGTTCTTAGATTTGATTTTACTGGTCTTGGTGAAAGCGAAGGAGACTTTGTAGACACAAACTTTTCTTCTAACATTCAAGATTTAATTTCTGCTTCAGATTTCTTAGCACAAAACTATAAAGCGCCCAATTTATTGGTTGGTCATTCTCTTGGTGGAGCAGCAGTTATTTATGCCGCAAAAGAAATAGACTCTATAAAGGCCGTAGCAACTATTGGTGCTCCGTCTTCTCCCAATCATGTTCAGCATTTGTTTAAATCGGATGTGGATGAAATAAAGAAAAATGGAATTGCGACCGTATCAATTGGTGGCAGAGAATTTAACGTAAAGAAAGAATTTTTAGAAGATATTGATTCTAAAAAGATGGAAACTTGTATTAAATCTTTAAGAAAACCTATATTAATTATTCATTCTCCACAAGATAACACTGTTGGGATTCAGAATGCAAAAGAGCTTTACCATTACGCTCATCATCCAAAAAGCTTTATCTCTATTGATGGAGCTGATCATTTATTATCCAATAAAGAAGATTCTATTTATGTGGGAGATGTAATCTCTGGATGGGCAAGCAGATATTTAGATACACCACCTAAGACGATTATAAAAACTAATCATCAAGTTGCTGTAAGTATAGGAAATGAAGGTTATACAAGTGAAGTGATATCTGGCAAGCACTTTATGATTGCAGACGAACCTGAGAGCATTGGAGGAAATGATTTTGGACCTGCTCCTTATGAGTTTGTTTCTGCCGGGTTGGGAGCTTGTACTGCTATTACATTGAGAATGTATGCAGATAGAAAAAAATGGCCATTGGAACAAGTTATTGTTCATGTTAACCACGAAAAAATAGATGCAGAAGAAGAAAATAAAAAAGTAGATGTGTTCAATAGAGACATCCAATTTTTTGGTAATTTAGAGGAAAAGCAAATTAAGAGACTCCTCCAGATTGCTGACAAATGTCCTGTGCATAAAACTTTACACGCATCTTCATTGATTAATACGAATTTGAAAAAATAAAAATTATGAGAAAAGCTATTTGGAACGGTACCGTAATTGCAGAAAGTGAAACTACAGTTCAAATTGAAGGAAACCATTATTTTCCTCCAGAATCTATAAAAAAAGAATTCTTTAAAGAAAGTGAACTTCATTCTAATTGCCCATGGAAAGGGATTGCTTCTTATTATAACGTAGAAGTAAATGGAAAAATAAACAAAGATGCAGCTTGGTATTACCCAGAAGTTTCTGAGTTGGCAAAATCGATAAAAGGCCATGTTGCATTTTGGAAAGGAGTAAAAATAGAATTATAATGAATGTAGAAAAACTGTTTATCACCACAAGAAAAAGAACAGAAGAAATTTGTTCTCCCCTAAAAACGGAAGATTACGTTCCACAACCTGCAATCTTTGCAAGCCCTCCAAAATGGCACTTGGCACATACTTCGTGGTTTTTTGAGGAGATGATTTTAAAACAAAATCTATCCAATTACAAAGAATTTAACCCTCATTTTGGTTTTCTTTTTAATAGTTATTACAACACTATTGGCGAAAGAGCAGAAAGAATAAATAGAGGTCTAATTACAAGACCTTCTGTTGAAGAAGTTTTTGCTTATAGAAATCATGTAGATTCATACATGCAAATTCTATTGAAAACAGATTTATCTAAAGCAGTGGAAGAGCTTATTGTATTGGGAATAAACCACGAACAACAACATCAAGAACTATTATTAACCGATTTAAAATACTTATTATCTCAAAACCCTATTCATCCTGTATACAAGAATGACTATAGTTTAGTGCAAAATAAGAATATGGAGCAAGGTTATATTCAAATAGAAGAAGGCGTTTATAATATTGGTACAGAGTCAGATTCCTTTCATTTTGATAATGAAGAAGGTGTGCACAAAGTATATTTAAATGCTTTTGAAATATCTAAATCTCTAGTTACTAATGGCGATTTTATAGAGTTTATTGAAGATAAAGGATATGAGAACTTCAATTATTGGCTTGACGAAGGATGGAGTTGGCTAAATGAAAACAAAATTAAATCACCTTTATATTGGAAAAAAATAGAAGGAGAATGGTTTAATTTCACTTTATCAGGGTTACAAAAATTAGACTCAAATGATATTTTAAGCCATGTATCGTTTTACGAAGCAAATGCCTTTGCTACTTGGAAAGGGACTAGATTACCTACAGAATTTGAATGGGAAATTGCTTCGGATCATTTCGACTGGGGAAAAAGATGGGAATGGACAAACTCTGCCTATTTGGCTTACCCTAATTTCAAAATAGCGGCAGGTGCCGTTGGCGAATACAATGGTAAATTTATGATAAATCAAATGGTACTAAAAGGTGGTTCTACTGCAACAGCTGAAGGTCATAGCCGAAAAACATACCGAAACTTTTTCCATCCACAATATCAATGGCAGTTTTCTGGAATAAGGTTAATTAAATAATAAGAATGAACGATCAATTTAAAATAGACATACAAGAAGGTTTATCCAGTGAACCCAAATTTCTTTCCTCAAAATATTTTTATGATGAGATTGGAGATGAACTATTTGTAGACATTATGAATATGCCTGAATATTACCTTACTCGTTCAGAGTTTGAAATTTTTAGCAAAAAAACGCAAGAATTAATCAATTCTTTTGGAATAGAAAAAAATGAGAAATTTCAATTAATAGAATTGGGTGCTGGAGATGGAACCAAAACAAAAGAACTACTTAAAGAACTAGTTTCTCAAGATTATAATTTCAACTACGTACCTATTGATATATCTCAACACACATTAGATAAATTGGAGAATTCTTTGTCGAATGAAATTCCTAAACTTAGTGTAACCCAAAAACAAGGCGATTACTTCGAAGTCTTATCTTCATTTAAAGAGGGTGACACAAAGAAAATTGTATTATTCTTAGGGTCCAATATTGGAAACTTAAATGATGAACTTTCTGCAAAATTTCTTTACCAACTAGGTAGTAATCTTAATAAAAATGATAAGCTATTGTTAGGAGTAGATTTAATAAAATCTGTAGATATTGTATTGCCTGCGTACAATGATTCTCAAGGAATAACGGCAAGATTTAACTTGAATTTATTGAGCAGAATAAACAAAGAATTGGGTGGTGATTTTATCATTGAAGCGTTTCAACATAAACCTGAATACACTATAGAAGAAGGGATTGCAAAAAGTTTTCTTGTTTCAACAAAGAAACAATCTGTCTATATTTCTTCCATAGATTCTACTTTTAATTTTGAAGAAGGAGAAAAAATACACACAGAAATATCTCGTAAATACAATGATACTATTATCAATAAAATTACTGCAAATACAGATTTTTCTATTGGAACTAAAATAACTGATTCTAAGCATTATTTTGCAAACTACGTACTCACAAGAAACTAATTAAAATGACAACTATTGGTTTATTCGAATTAGATTCATCCTCTACTCTTTTTTATAAAAATGAGTTTGATAAACTAACTAATGAGGTAAAATTAAAACTTCACCCTGTCAATTTTAGTACTATAAATCAGTATTTACCGTTTCAATTTGATAAATTGACTCCTTTAGTTTACAATGAGATAATAGCTTGTAATGAGTTAGGAGTGGATAAAATTGTAATTCCAAATATTACACTTCATTTTACAATTGACCAGCTCAATCTTCCGCTAGAAATTAAATCTAAAATTGTTCATCCCTTTGATGAAGTAATAAAATTATTAAAAAAAGAAAAGATAAGTTCAATTACAATTATTGGCACAAGACATACTATGACTTCAGAAATGTTAGATTCCTTATTCATCAGAAATGGAATTACCCCATTAAAACCATCTGAAGATGATATTGCAATAATTGATGAAATAAGACTAAATGTGTTTAAAAAGAAGTCATCTGAAAAAGAAAAAAAGAATTTTAATACCCTTCTTAAAAAATACCAAAGCCCAATAATTGCTTGTACCGAACTTTCTCAAATAGTTGATAGTAACAATGGAATTGATTTGGTTAAAAACCAAATTGTTAATTCATATTCTTAGTCTACCCCAATTAGAATTATTTGCAATCAATTTCTTGATTTTTATTTAATGATTATAGACTAAAAACTTATGTGATTATGGGGTTGAAATACCTTACTGTGTGAAATTTGTCATTTTATTTCCTTATTTTGTTAAGAATACATACAAAATTATCACTATGAAAAATATAAAAACTACCCTTTTTATTACTTGCATTATTTTACTTTCAACAACATTTTTTTCATTTAAAGAAATAAAAAATTCACACCTTATTATAGATGATAATTTAGAAATTGCACCACGTAGCGGAGGTGTTGGTGCTATATTAGGAGAAGACAGAACAGGTAGTCCAATATCATTAGGAAATTGTTCTTCTTGCCATGGAGCCAGCTCTACTTCTACTGTAGTTACAATTTCAATAAAGAATGCTACTGGTGCAACTATTACTCAATATACACCAGGTGCGGTCTATACACTTGAATTAAATGTAAGTGGTACCTCTGGTACAAGAAGAGCTGTTCAGGGAGTTGTATTAACTAGTACCAATGCGCAAGCAGGAACATTGAGTGGAGCAACAGGAATTTCTTCTATTGCTACTGTAAATGGACGACAATATTTAGAACATACAGGTCCTGCAACTTCTACTACCAATAGAATATTCTCTGCTACTTGGACAGCACCTGTTGCAGGAACTGGAAATGTTACTGTATACTCTACAGGATTAGCAGCAAACAATAACGGAGGAACAAGTGGAGATTTCCCTTCTTTTCCTAATTCTATTACAATTCAAGAAGCCGTGATGGATGTTTTTACTACCGATATAGTTTCTGCTTGTGACAGTTATACTTGGATAAACGGTACAACATATACTACCAATAACAACACGGCAAAGGATACTATAAACCTTTCTGGATACGACAGTATCATTTCATTACAACTTACTATTAATACTTCGTCTACTAGTACAGATACACAAGCTAGTTGTGGTGATTTCACTTGGATAAATGGAATAACTTACTCAAGTAACAATAATACGGCTAAAGATACTTTAATAAATTCCTTAGGTTGTGATAGTATTGTCTCTTTAGATTTGACTGTAACCGCCTTCTCTAAAGCAGTTACTAATACAGGAAATATGATTACTGCAATAGAAACTGGTGCTGTATATCAATGGTTGGATTGTTCTAATTCTTTCAGCCCATTGGCTGGAGAAACAATGCAATCTTTCACTGCTACAAATTCTGGAAATTATGCAGTAGAAATTTCAAAAAATGGATGCTTAGATACATCTGCATGCACCAATATTGTATTTACTAGTATCATAGAAAACTTAACTTCTACTTTAAAAGTGAGTCCTAATCCTTTTACAGAATCTATACGTATTGAAGGTTTTGAATTACAAAACAAAACGATTCAGCTATTTGATGTTACAGGAAAGGATTATTCGAAAATCATTACTACAAACAATAACACAATAAGAACAAATTTATTACCTGCAGGAATTTACATTCTGAATATTGAAGGAAAAACAACTAAGCTAGTCAAATACTAAAAGTCATCCATTTGTTGCTGCTTCTCCATTACTTTTTTGTAATTATTCAATTTAAGTGATACCGTAAGCATTACCATTGGTGAATAAGGGATACTGTTTTGATAAACTGTTAAGTTATTAATAGAACTAGTGTAAACATTTTTTCTTGTAGAAAGAACATTGTTTACTGCCAAAATACATGACAGTTTATTTTGCATAAATGTTTTCTTAAGCGATACGTCAAATCCATAATTATCTTCCATAAAACCTAGTGCAGAAGCCGTTCTACTTCTATACTTTGATACCAACTGAAATTTCCAATCATCCAAAAAGGTAAATGAATTTATCCAATTGATGTTGTAGTTAAATGACTCTGTTTTTCTTTGTTTTACATCCAAAGAAGAATTCACAGAATAGTAAAACAAACTAACTCCTAAGTTCGTATTCCACCAATCGGTTACGTAATAAATGAAAGTTGGATCTATCCCAAAAGAAGTCGAATTACCTGCATTTTCTGGCAAGTTAAGAACCACATTTGTATCGTACACTGTTGGCACTCTGCTAATCATGTTATTTAAAAACTTAGAATAAATTTCTACTGATAGACTTCCCTTACTGCCCAGTTCTTTTATCCAACTCATCTCTACCGAATTGATATATTCTGGCATTAAATCTGCATTACCTTTTCTAACAGAATAAGGACTTTCCCAAGTAATAAAAGGTTCAAAATAATAAGATCTAGGTCTATTTATCCTTCTTGAATAACTTAACAACAATTGTTGGTCATCTTTCAATTTATAAGAAAAATGTGCCGAAGGAAATAAATCTAATCTATTAATATTCTGAAAAGAATTAGAAATATTAGACGCTTCAATTTTTCTTTGTGTAAACTCAGCTCTTAATCCTATTTGATATCCAACCTTTTTCTTTTTTCCTTTTATCAAAGAATAAGCAGAATGTATATTTCTGTTGTATAAAACATCAGTAGAATACAAGTCAATTTTATCATTCTCCTCTGTAGTTGTATTGTATTCAAAATTATCTCTGTCATCTCTACTTATTCCAATTTGGCTTTGTAAACCTGACTCAAGTACAAGCTTATTCTTAAAAGTCTTTAGGTAATCTATATCCAATCTAAAAACATTAGAAGGACCAAATTCAGTTCCGTAGTTACCTCCTATTTTAGTTTCATTTTCGTTATAAAAATCATTAAATGTGTACTCATCTACAGTTTTTAAATTATAAATGGCTTTGAAATTAATGTATTCACTTTGATCTCTTTTTATATTAAATCTATATGCAATAAAATTAGAAAGTGTTTTTATCGTAATGTCATTAGAGAACTTATTTTCAAAACTATTTACCAATGAATCATTATAATACTCTTGGTAAAGCGAATTGTTGTAAGGATTCATTTTTCTATACCCATATCTAGACCCTAAAGTTAATACATGTCCAGAGTTAGGAGTGTAAATCCACTCACCTCCTACATTTAATCCTCCATGAACCCATGAACTTACTCCGTTTTGAATTACCTCTGTCGTGTAAGTATCGTAATCAGAAACACGTTCTTCCAAAGTTGTTTTTGGTCTGTTTCTTTGATTGTAAGAGGCATTCAAATTAAATGCATGTTTATTCTCTCTGTAGTTAATTGCTAAATTCCCACCGTATCTTTCAAAGTTTCCTCCAGATACATTTACCAACATGCTTATCCCTTCTAGTTTGTTTTTCTTTGTTATGATATTTATAATACCAGCAACTCCTTCTGCTTGTTCCCTTGCAGATGGGTTTGTAACTATCTCTATGTTCTTGATTGTACTTGCAGGAATTGCTTGTAATGCATCTGCTGCATCCATTGCAGTAGGTACTCCATTAATTAATAAAGTAAAACTTCCACTTCCCCTTAACTGAATATTTCCTTCGTTATCCACTTGAATAGAAGGTGTATTTTGCAATACTTCCACTGCAGATTGACCTGCCGTAGTATTCATATCCTCTACGTTCACTATTTTTTTATCAATCTCATAAGTAACGGTAGGAATATCTCCATTTATCACAACTTCTTTCAGTTTTAATGAATTATCCAATAGAATTGTTTTCAAGTTATAAATCGATTTTTCTTCGCTTATACTCACATCATTTATAATTCTCGTTTGATAACCAACAAAAGAAACTGATAAATAATAATTTCCAGCAGGAATACTCGTAATATTAAACTTTCCTTTACTATTTGTAATACCTCCATTTACAACAGAACTATCCTTTTTATTGTACAATGCAACACTTACATATTCCATAGGCATAGCCAAAGCAGAATCCATAATAGTTCCAAATACTTCTCCTTTTACTTGTGTCACTTTATTTCCTTGACCAAAAACTGATAATGGAAATAAGATTGCAGTAATAATAAATAATCTAAACATTGTAATTTTTATAATTTGAATGCAAAATTAACTATTTTTGAATAATAAAATTGACAAAGAATGAAAATAGGAGTAATAAAAGAAACTAAAAACCCACCGGACAAAAGAGTACCACTATCTCCAGAGAAATGTGCTTTATTAAAAAAAACTTTTCCAGAGGTGGAGCTTGTAGTTCAGTCTAGTGATATTAGAGCTTTTAAGGACCAAGAATATACTGAACTTGGAATTGAAATCGTTACAGATGTTTCTGATTGTGATATATTATTAGGAGTGAAAGAAGTGAAAAAAGATTCTTTGTTACCTAACAAAACCTACTTCTTCTTTTCTCATACTATAAAAGAACAACCTTATAACCGTGATTTACTTCAAAAACTACTTGACTTAAATATTAAGATGGTAGACTACGAAACCTTAACTTATCCAGGAAAAGGAAGAATATTAGGTTTTGGAAGATATGCAGGAATTGTGGGGGCATACAATGCGTTTTTAGCTTACGGATTAAAAAATAATGCATTTAAACTTAAACCGGCCAATCAATGCCACGATTATGTAGAGCTTAAAAATGAATTGAAAAAAGTAAAACTTCCTAATGATTATAAAATAATAATCTCGGGAGATGGAAGAGTTGGTAAGGGTGCCGAAGAAATAATTCATGCCATTGGAATTTTAGAAGTTTCTCCTGCCGATTTCTTAACTAGTTCTAAAAATGAGCCAGTTTATACGCAACTTTCTGTTCACGAATACAACAAAAGAAAAGACGGTAAATCATTTACAAAAAGTGATTTTTATACCAATCCAGAGCTGTTTGAATCTAATTTTAAACCGTATTCACAAATTGGAGATATGTATATTGCATGTCATTATTGGGATGCTGATGCACCTTTTATTTTCTCTAGAGTAGATGCAAAATCTCCAGAATTTAATCTGAAAATTGTAGCAGACATTAGTTGTGACATTGATGGTCCTGTGGCTTCAACAATACGACCATCTACTATTGACGAACCTTTGTATGGTTACGATCCAAAAACAGAGAAAGAAATAGATTTTATGGATGAAAACGCAATTGGGGTAATGGCTGTAGATAATTTGCCATGCGAACTACCAAGAGATGCATCAGAAGACTTTGGAAACGAATTATTAACAAAAGTATTACCAAGCCTTATTGGAGAAGATTCAGATACTATTATCGAAAGAGCTTCTATTTGCGAAAATGGAAAACTCACCTCCTATTTTTCTTATTTACAGGATTATGTGGATGGGAAGAATTACAAAAATTAATTAATGAAAGACACAATAGATAAAATAGAAAATATTGATTCGTCAATTCACAAATTAAGTATAATAGCTTTCAACAGTATTTTATTTGCACTGTTTATTATTGCATATAAATTTGTTATCTATTTTTTGCATTCAACTCAAATTGATTCAGCACTTATTCCGAATTATGTCCATACATTTCCTTTCAAAATATCTTTTGCTTCAGGTTTAATCCTTTGTCTTTCTCTAATTGTAACACTATATCTTTATAAATTAAAAAAATACACTTTGGTAATAATACTCAATGCAATTTTTATTGTTCAAAGTATATCATTACCTTATATCATGCAAGTTGTAAATAACTAATCACTTTTTATTAGAAAAAAATGAACAAAATATTAATAGCCAACCGTGGAGAAATAGCATTGAGAGTAATGCGATCTGCCAAAGAAATGAATA
>CAXIAX010000027.1:0-28876 GCA_964021785.1 uncultured Flavobacteriales bacterium | reverse complement strand
ATAATTACACTAATACTTATCCCCTTGAGGGGATTATAGGGGTGACTTTTCATTGGGAAATTTGATTTAAAATACCATACTGACTAAACTCCAAATTATAACTTAATCGAATTAATACACTTGAAAACCTTTGTCATTCTCGCGAAAGCGGGAATCTCATTCAAAGAATTTTACTCGTGTTATAGATTCCCTTTTTCAAGGGAATGACAGGATATGGTGTCAATCCTCTATTTCCTCATATTTAATCCCTGCCTTAATCTCCGTTTTCAAGCTATTTTCTCTTGGCGGAACGGGGCAAGAATAACCATAAGTATAAGCGCAATAAGGATTATAGGCTTTGTTAAAATCCAACACTATTGTATTTCCTTCTGGGATTTTTAAATCCAAATACCTACCTCCTCCATAGGTTTCGCCTCCATTGGTGTAATCATTGAAAGGAAGAAATAAATAATCTTCATACTCTGGGTTCTTTAATAACCCAATATTTTGATAAATTGTCAGCTCATGACTCACACCATTAATAGTAAATGTTGCAACTCCAAAAACTTTATAAACCGGCTTTCTATCAGTAGAAGTTTTCATCTTGAACTTCTTTCCTTTTTTACTTCTTTCAAATTTAGCCACTACATAATAAGCTGTATCTATTGGGTAAAAAGGAAAAGCCTCAAACTTTAGCCTTGCTTCTCTTTTTAATGGCGAATGCAAAGAATCTTTGTATGACTCATTAAGCTCTGCTCTGTATTCTTCGTTTGTTTTAATTATTTCTTCTAGGTTCTTTTGTGAAAAAGAATGAACTGAGGTTAGTATTATAATTAAGGTTATTAGATTTTTCATAGTTATCGTTTTACTTTTTCCCATTGACTCATATCAAGAGTGTTGGTGTCTATTTCTTCAATTTTACTAAAGATAATAAAATGCTTTTTTGAACTATAACATTTCCCTTCTAAAGAATTAGATTCAATATCATAACCACATAACTCTCGGTATAAAATTGTATTGGAATTATTCTCTTTATGCTGATAAATCACTTTGCTAGAACGAAAATTACAAGGTTGTCCGATTTGTGAAACAACACCAATAAATAAAGTAAAGGCAATTAAAACTATAGTGAAAAAGACCAATAATACATTTAACAAATTAACCTTTTGATTTCGTCTAAAAAAATCAAATAAAAAATAAATCAAATAAATTGGGACTAAAAAAATATAGGAATATGAAAAAAAACTATCGATTGTTTTATTCGAAAATTCTATTCCCTCTTTTTCATTTTCAGAAATCACCCAAAACAACACTAAAATTGACAGGATGAAAATAATATGAACTATATTAAATGGTTTCTTTTTCATAGTCACTTATTCCTTCACAATTTTCTTTTCCACCACTCCATTTTCAGAAATCATTCTAAGAATATAAACTCCAGTTGCTAAGTTAGAAATATCTATTTGCTTCATCAATTCAGTAGTATGTAAAAGCTGTTTTCCCGAAATAGAATATAGAGTTATCGCAGTCAATTCTTCTTGGGTTTCAATAGTCACTTTTCCATTACTTGGATTTGGAAACACACTTACTTCAAAGCTATTTTCATTCTCCACAATGCTTGTACTTGTATTATCTACAGGCAATACCAAATGACTTGAATAAGTTGCTCCTACATGTATTTTGTTTATTGCAGACTTAGGATTATGAACAGAATCCATATTTCCTCCCGGGTACATTTCTCCTCCGTTATTCATGTTACGGTTGTACATTGGGTAGTTACTTGCAGTGAGAATTACTTTCAGTTTATGCCCTGCTTTTATTGTAATAGCCGTAGAGGGTAAATCTATAGAAACAGGATAAACTACACCAGAATCCAAGAAAGAAGTATCTGCCACTGTGTAGCCGTTTCTAAATCTCATTCTTTGTATTCCATCTAGCAATAACATAGAGCGGCCATCCGGATATACATCTGTTATTCTCACAGCTACATCCGTATCTTTTTTATCTGAACTCACATAAAAGTTAGCTTCTATCTTTCCTTTTATTTTTAAATCTTGTGTTAAAACAGGAGTCTGAAAAGTCAATAAATCAAATCGAGATTCTACGGTAGGCACTTGGTCGTATGGCCCTTGATCCAAAGAAGTACTCAATGTTGCACCACCTACTGTTGGCGAAGGTGAAGTTGGGTTATAAGAAAAAGGCCAATCTCCCGTTACAGAAGTTGTCGTTTTTAAACTAAAATCGTTTTGTAAATAATAATTTGTTGGAGTTGTATAAGTTGGAGGAAACACATTATCCTCCAGCCATTGGTCGTCACCCATTTGGTAATACATTACGGCTGGTTTTGTGTCCCATCCGTTATTGATACTTCTTAAATGATAATCGTAAAATTCTAATGCTACCGAATCACTTATTCCTGCGGCATTATTATAAGTAAGTTGCCCTTGATTGGCAGATCCCACATAAGCAGCACCAGAACCTCCGTGAACCCATGGCCCCATCAATAAATGATGCTTGGTTCCTGATGGCAGAACTGAGTTTTTAGTACAGGTATCAAACTGAAACAACATTCCTTCTATGTTATGATCGTACCATCCTCCAGTAAGCAACATGGGCACATTTATACTGTCGGGATATACACTATTTGCTTCGGCAAAATTCCAAAATACATCTTTGTATGGGTGTGCAATTATTGCGGAACTTACTCCAAACCCTAAATTATCTAATTGCTCTAAGTAAGCTAATCTTGCTGCTCCTCCTGCATAATAATCGTTATAAAAAAAATGTGGAGAACAAACTTGTGGCACTGCACAAGTTAAATGTGGTGGTTGTTTCTTAGCTGTTTCAAATTGTACATTTCCTAGAGCGGAAGGTCCCCAAGTTCCAATTTTTCCCGTACTCCAAGATTGTGTTGCAATCCACTCTACCAAGTCATATCCGTCTTCGCCAGTGGTTACACCTGCAGCTGCTTTGGCCAAATTGGCAAATCTCCCTCTCCAATCTAAAATTACAAAAGCATAATTACTAGTAGATAAATTCCTATTTATTCCCAAAGGCAATCCATTTCTAAACGAATACTTCCCATAGGGTGTTTGGATTAAAATTACAGGAAAAGTTCCCGTAGAATTTGGCAAATATACATCCACCTCCAGGCTATCTCCGTGCGAAGTAGGAAACATCATTTGCTGAGGAACGAGCAATTGAGCATTCATATTGAACCCCAAACACAGCACAATTATTAAAACAACAAAACTCTTCATAATCTATACATTTGGTAAATATCTTTCTTCTATAACTGATAAATGATGTTGAATATGGCCGGATATTATGTGAGCTATATTTTTCAAGCTAAATTCATTTCCACTAGCACGTCCTTTTCTTTCCATTGCTTCATCTGGCAATGTATTATAAAACATAATAGTTGCTTTGTGAACTGCAATGTATTCGTTCAATAATTGATCTTTCGATTTTAAATCAGCACCAGCTTCTGCCGCAAATTCATTTTCATCAAAACCGTGCAATTCAGTTTTGTCATTTCTAGCAAATCGCATTGCCCTGTATACAAACACGCGTTCAGTATCTATCAAATGTTGAACTAAATCCTTAATACTCCATTTATTTTCTGCGTATTTATACAACATTTGTTCTTCGGTAAGCGGAAGTATTGTTTGTATCAAATGGTTGTGACTTTCTACCAAAGTTTGCTCAATGTCTTGAGAAGTGGAAAGTGCAATGTATTTATCAAAATAGCTCATAATTAGTTGTTTTCTATAATTTCAAAGTTAATAAAAACCGTTTTTTCTTTGGGACTAGCATTCGATTTTACGGTTACAGTTTTAGTCAATTTACCAAAAAGTTGTTCGGTATTTATATTCGCTTTTATTGTTCTTGATTCTCCTGGTGCAATAGGTGTTGTGTCATTCTCTACTACTGTGCAACTGCACGACCCTTCAATTTCTGATAGTATTAATGGTGCATTCCCATCATTAGTAATCGTAAATTCTACTTCAATTGGTATGCCGTTTTTTCTTTTGCCCAGATCTATTGATTCCCTGTCCAAATTAATTCTTGGAGCCTTCATTTCTGGTTGGTTTTTATAACTAACCGACATTATTTCGATTTTTCTCTCCAAGGCTGCCGCTCTGCTATACACAGAGTTTCTTTGGTCGTTCACATTATCACTCACCAAATTACTTGCCGTGTATTCTCCAAAAGGAACTTCTTTGAAAGATAACTTATCGTTATTTATATATTTTCTAAATTTCCCGTTTTCAAATTCATTCAAATAGTTTTTAAGACTAGAGATTCTTCTTCCCGTCAGCTTCACGTTATAATCCGTTTTTGCTAATGGACTTGCAAACCCTTTCACAGTCAACTCAATTTCAATTCCTTTTTCCAATTCTAGGAATAATAACTTTGTAAATAAATCCAAATCATTTACTCCCTTTTCTACATAATCCTTAAAAAAATCATCAATATCAAGAATTGCTTCTTCTTCCTTCATTTCTTTCAATCCCTTAGAATATTCGATTTTGTAGGTAGGAACCAACTCAATATAATCTTTGTAAGTAGTTAAATAATTAAGTTCTGTAGTTGTTTTTGTAGTTCTAGGATTAGGGCAATCGTTATGAAAATAAAGAGTAACTGGTAAATATTTATTAATATCCTCAAGTGTTAAAATCTCTATTTCCTCAGGTTTTATCTCCTCAGGAAATGCCACAGAATAAATATCATTGCAGCAAGTAGCGTTTTTATCAGTCATACTTCCCTCCCTGTTTGATGCCAAATAATTGGTATCGGTAAGCGTATCTACAAAATAATACAAATCATTCCACCTAGAGTTTATTGGCATTCCAAGATTTTTTGGTCTTGTCAATCTTTCAGGGTTTCCCAAGGATTCAAAAATATCGAATCCTCCCAATCCTGCATGCCAATCGGAACTAAAATACAATCTGTTTTTCTTCAAATCATAAAAAGGAGTTATTTCATTATCAATAGAATTGACTTGTTTCCCCGCATTGATTGGAGTTTCAAAATTGCCATTTCCTTTCCTTTTGGTATACCAAATATCAAGTTTACCAAAACCACCTTTTCTATCTGAAACAAAGAATAAATATTCTTTCCCATTTTTTATAAAACTCATTGGTTGAGTAGAAGTTGAACCTGTCGCATTAATTTTAAGTTGTTTTGCTTCCCCCCATTTTCCATTTTTATAACTCGACACCATCAAGTTACACATATTACTTTCATCACATCTAGTGAAATAAAATTGAGTTCCATCTGCACTGAAACAAGAATTGGCATTGTGATATTGAGGCGAATTAATAGACAAAGGCAAATCATCTTCCGTTTTCCAATTGGAGTCAACCACTTGTGCTTTGTATAATTTCACTTTGTAAATTTCATCCAAAACTTGATTATCCAATCCTATTTTTTTTGCCCTCAAGGAAGAAAAATACAACTCATTATCTTTTACTACAGGATTAAATTCCGAAGCAACCGTATTCACTCCGTCTCCAATGTTTTTTACATCAGCTTCATTTCTATATTTCTCTGCTCTACGAGCAAATGCCGAGGCTCTTATTTCTTGCTTGGCTTTCTGGTTTTCGTAAGAATTAGATTTTCTATAAATCGTTTTTACTCGTTTCCAAGTTTTATAACTCTCTAGGTAGTCTCCATTTATTTTTTGCATGGTAGCCAGCCAAAAAACTGCTTTGGGATATTCTCTCCCCCCATCTTTGCTATAAATCTTATTGTAATAATAGCCTGCTTTGGTATAGTTGTTTTGCAACCTCAAAGCTTCGGCATACTTCATTGTTAATTCCAAATCTAGAGAATCATAATCCAAAGCCATTTTATAATAAGATCCCGAACCATAAAAATCTCCCTCCTCAAAACTCTTGTCTCCTTCTGTAATTAATTGAGTTTTGGTTTGCCCAAATCCAATACTTTGCAAAAGCATTAATACAATGATATGTGAGAATATTTTTTTCATTAGTTTAATTCATAGAAATATTGTTTTCTATATATAATCTGGGCAAATAATATGTTTGTATCGAGCAGGTTTAAATAGTTTAAGAATATAAATTGCCGATAATTCTATTCCTCCTCTCCCGTTACTGGCTTGTTTCAAGGTAGATAAATTAATATCATAACTCAACCCAAAATGCCAATTATTATAATCGTATTCGGCTGTAATAAATCCTGCATCTTTGGTTCTAAAAAACATACCTAAGTAGGCCGCTTGATAAGCACCTACTGCTTCAGAAAGTATATATTTTCCTCTTCCTCCCACAATGTATTCAAAGTATTTCCCTTGTTGCATATAAAACATAGCCGGAATTATATCTACTTTTTCATGCACTGGAAATTGATAAGATGCAAATCCAGAAAAACGTCTGTCTACTCGTATATCTTGGTTATTGAAATAGCTTTCTTTGGGTTTTGTAATATTAAAGAGGCTTACTCCTATTCTTAGTTTTTTTCGCTCTGCAATTTGGTTGTCATACATAATTCCAGCATGCAAATTGAAGAAATTTTGAGAGGTAGATACAAAAGATTCTCTATTGGGTAATCCTCCTTGATAAGCCAATCCATTGTATTGCGCATCAAATCTCAACTCATCATAACTCAAGTTTTTATTAGTAACTCCTGTTTGCACACCTACCGTAATTTTCTGATTAGAATCTTGTTTGAACGGAATTGCATAACTCCCAACTACATTAAGCACGGTAGTTCTAAACCTAGAATCTCCTGTATTATCGTTATTGAAAATAACCCCTGCTCCTACATTTTTTTTACCCAGAACATTACTTGCGTCTGCCGACATACTGAAAGTTGCAAAAGGAATCGTAACTGAGCTCCATTGGTTACGATAGTTACCTACAAACCGATAATCTCCATCAAAATTACCTGCAAGTGCAGGGTTAAGATTAAGAGGTGAATTATAAAATTGTGAAAAATGGATATCTTGTGCTTGAATCGTTAAGGAAACGAAAAAAACAACTATCAATCCTATTTTTGTCATACAATTCAACTTTAGTTTACAATTAGTTTTACTGACTTATTGTTGTAATGAATAAAGTAAACACCCGAACTTAAATTGACAGTAGAAAGAGAATTTGAATAGTCTGAAAAAATTGTTTTTCCTGAAACATCTACTAAATTAAAATTAATCTTTTTCGAAAAATTTACTTGCTTCCCTCTGGATATTGGATTAGGATATACCCTTAATAAGGTGATTGCTTTTTCATTTATACTTGTAAATTCATCTTCTGCAATAATAATCGTATCGCTCGATACAGCTCCTATCTTACCATCTGAAGGAGAAGACAAATTGAAAATGATATTTTCAGTACCTTCTATTAATCCATCATTTAATAATGTGAACTGAAAACTACTTGACAGTGTTCCTGGTGCAAATTTTAAGACCAATGGAAAAGACGAACTTGAAGTATAATCTAAATTTAATGTTGCTGTACTACTTGCATCTATATCTACTATAACCGTAACTGTGTCTCCATACTCATTAGATAAGTTTACAAAGACCGTCTGTTGCCCATCCATTTCTGTATAAGTTGTACTAGCTGTATCAAATTCGATAATTGGTGGTGTTAAGTGTTTTAAAATAACAAGTCCTTTTCTACGGTCTGAGGCCAATATTTTTCCTGATTTAAGTAAAGGATAAACTCCCCAACATCCTTCTCCACCTCCACCATTTGGGCCTTGATAAGTATCGTAATAAGCCACATTTGTCATGTTGTATTTATCTGTAATATCATACACTTGCACTCCATCATAATAATAACTTACATATACATAATCTCCATTTATAATAGGATTGTGTGCTATTTGTTGCGAATTAGGAATTGCTGTCCCTTCTAAATCTGTAACCAAAATTGTGGTAGGGGAAGAAACATCCATAGCTTTCACTCTTTTTCCATGAGTCTCGTCACACATAATATAAGTTGAATCATTCTCGGCAAGGTAACCCGAGTGATTGTAACCTTGATCAGAATAACTAGAAATTGACCCTAAAATTATAGGGGATAAAGGATTAGAAAAATCAATAATGTGCATAGCATCTTCATCATTGGTATAAGCTATATTATCTCTAACATAAATATCATGAACGTAACCGACAAAAGATGACCACCAAGAAACATCTACTTCCAAATCCACTATTAAACTAGGACTTGATGGATTAGTAATATCTATTAAACTGAGTTCATTGTTACCTGCAAGCTTACTTCCTCCACAAGAATAAAGAATATCATTGGCAGAATCTATAAAAATATTGTGAGAGCGAACTACCAAATTATTATTATCATAAACCACATGAACGGAATCTGGCAAGTAAGATAAATCTGCTACTTGCAAACTACTAGAAGCTTGATCACAAACCATGTACAAAAATCCATTATGAACATCAAAATCTCTGTGCGTTACATTCCCTCTGTATTTTCCAGGAATAAAATCTACTTCTACAGTTGCACTTGGGTTCGTAATATCGATAATGTGGGTTCCTTGTGTAGAACCAATCACAGCATATTCTACTCCTTTTATTTCAAATCCAAACACTTCGCTAAAAGTGTAACCTCCGGCATTGGTTGCCAAGTTTGTATCCGTCCAAGTACCCAATAAATTCATGTTTTTACTTTGCGAAAAAACTAAGGATTGGCCAATAAAAAGGAAGGTTAAAAATAAAATTTTTCTCATAATTATAATTCTAGTTGGATGTATCAACTAAAATACGAAAAAAAAATTCCTTAGTTGCGATAACTAAGGAATTGAATTCTATTATTAAAAATATATAGGTAAAGACTATTTTACTCTAGTCATTTCTGCGTTATTAATAAGACTCTCTATTAATTCGTTTATCTTTTTAATTCTATCGTCACAATCATATCGGCACATTACCTTTTTTGATTTTCCTTTGTTGTTAATATAAGTTGTAGTAGAAGGCAAATCTGTTACGTTTTTATTGTCGTACACTCCTTCTAAATCAAAAAAACCAATATTTGTAACTTCTTCAATCGTTTCAAATACTTTTTTAAGCTCTATCTTGCCTTCGTATTTTCCTATGTTTTTTACATTTCTTATTCCTTCATAAGTTAATGTACCATCTTTCCCTATATGGGCTGTATAAGCTGGGCAAGATCCAAAACAAACAGATTTTGAAATAGAAATGATTGATAATCCTAGCACTCTATCTTCCGGTTCTAGTTTAGCTTCTTCTTCAGTAATCTCTTCTTTTTCCTTTACTTTTTCTACTGCTGTAATTGCTTCTTGTTTTGCCTTTTCTTTGGCTTCTTTCTTTGCTTTACAAGAAACAGTTACCAAGGATAATGCTAATAATAGGTAGAGTATCTTTTTCATAATTTCTATTTTTTGTAATCTATAAATCAAAAAGCGTTCCTAACTTACTTTTTCTTCTTTTTGTTAGCTTGCTGAGCTTGTTGTTGTTTCATAGCCTCATCTAATCTAGACTGAAAACCAGACTTTTTCTTAGGCTTCAATTTATTAGCATCAATGGTTGCTCTAATTTTATTCTCATCAATTAAGTAATTCTTTACAAACAACATTAATCCCATTGTGATTAAGTTACCGCAGAAATAGTAAAATGTAAGTCCTGCTGCATAGTTGTTCAAGAAAAACAACATCATAAGTGGCATTAAGTACATGATAATTTTCATGTTTGGCATTCCTGGTTGTGACGGCATACTCATTTGGCTACTGTTCATTCTAGTATAGAATATAGTAGAAATACAAAGTAACACTGTAAACAAACTTACGTGATCTCCATAAGCCGGAATATTAAAACCTAAATCATATACTGATTCATAAGTAGATAAATCTTCTGCCCAAAGGAAAGACCTTTGTCTCATCTCGATAGAAGATGGGAAGAATCTAAACACTGCCAAAAGGATTGGCATTTGAATAAATAATGGTAAACAACCTGCCAATGGATTTACTCCTGTTTTACGGTAAAGAGCCATTGTTTCTTTTTGTTTCTCAGCTGCATCTCCGTTTTTAAATTTTTCATTTATCTCTGCAATTTCCGGTTTCAACACCTTCATTTTAGCACTAGATTTGTAGTTTTTATAAGTCAATGGTAGGATAATTAATCTCACCACAATCGTTAATAATAAGATAATTAATCCCATTGCGATTCCAAATCCGTTCAAGAAATCAAAAATTGGTTTAATCAACCATTTTGCTGTCCATCTAAAAACTCCCCAACCTAAATCAATGATATCTACCATTTCATTGTCGTGTTTTGATAACACTTCATAATCATTTGGCCCGTAAAAGAAAGTCAATGGAATACTTGTTCTGTTATCTATTTTCGTAGATACATTTAACTTAGCTCTGTATTCATCCGAATATTTATTGTTCTTGATAGGCTTAGAATAAACCTCTCCTCCTGCCTCAAATCCTTCTTTAGAAATAACTACTGAAGAGAAATAACAATGTTTGAATGCTACCCAATCAGTTTTAGATTCCAATTCATCAGAATCTTCTGCCATTTCAGATAAGTAAGTTCTTCCATCATCAGAGGGTTTGTAAAAAACACTACTCATCCTACTTTGTCCTTCTGGTTCTTTCTCTGTAAGTAAAGACTTCATTTCCCAGTTTAGGTTAATTCCTTCTCCCTTTACTACATCTTGTAATCCAACAAAATCAAGAGAAAAATCTACATCATAGTTTTCTAATAATTCGTATTTCATTTCAATAAACTGACCTTCTTGGGTAGTTTTTGCTCTCAATACAATTTTGTTTCCTTCTTGCACTACAGGAGTAAAATACAAATCGCTTGTATTAATCTCTCTAGAATTTTGCATTGGAATATTGAAAAACATCTTTGTAGAATCCTCATCAAATAAAGATAAAGCTTCTAAAATCGGTAAATCTTTTGCTTCTACATCTACCAAAGAATCTTTGGCTATCATGTAGTTTTTGTAGTTCTGGTATTTCAGTAACTCTGCTTTTACAACTGCCCCTCCTTTGCTTGCAAATGTCAATCTCAACTCTTGGTTCTCGATTGTGTAATGAGTTTCTGTTCCTTTTGCAGAAGCTGCAAAAACATCATATTTCTTTGTCAATTTTAAATCAACTAAGCTATCATTTACTGCTAAAACTGCAGGATCTACAATTCCATTTCCAGCAGTATCAAGGATATTTTCTGTTGATGCCAACTTTGCTGCATCTCTTAATTCTTGTATGCTATCGTTATAATGTTGAATTTGTTCTTTTTTAGCTTGAACTTCTTCTTCACTAGGTTGATCTAGGTAATTAAATGTGAATAATATTCCTATTATTAACGCTATTCCTATAAAGGTATTTCTATCCATTTTGTGTTGTTATTCTCAAATTAGGGTCAAAGATAATTTTTTTGAATGAAAAAATGGCGCATAACTCAATTTATCACAAGTAATCCGTGATAAACTTTGCTACACTCACAAAGATTATTGATATTTGATTCTTGGAGGATTAAAAGCACTAAGAGAATAAAAAAGGCTAATCTCTTTTTTATTTTGAATACGAAAACACAAAAATCTATGAAAGCATTAATAATTAATGGACCAAATCTTAATTTGATTGGCAAACGAAAAACAGATGTTTATGGTACTGTTTCTTTGGATGATTATTTGGATACATTAAAAAAAGACTATGATTTTGATGTGTATCAATCTAATGTAGAAGGTGAGATAATTAATAAACTGCATGAAGCCGATAGCCATTATGACGGAATACTAATAAATGCTGGAGGTTATACCCACACTTCAGTTGCCATTACTGATGCAATTGAAGCTATTTCTACTCCCGTAATTGAAGTTCATATTTCAAATGTATTTGATAGAGAGGAATTTAGAAATAAATCCCTTATTTCTAAAAATTGTGCGGGTCACATTTCAGGTTTTGGATTAAAAAGCTATGAGCTTGGATTAAAATACTTCTTCGAAATGTAACTTTTATTCATTTTATGGAGTTGTAATTAAAAAGAAAATAATGAAAAGTAAAATCATACTCCTATTCACCTTCGTTTTAATTGCAATTTTTGCTTTTAAAGAATCTCCCGAAAAAGAGAATCAAAACATCCTTTCTTATGAAATAGATTTGGCTACACAAAATCTAAAAATGTATTGGAAGAATGAAAAAGGTGAAAATTACCGAAACTTTAAAACCCTTAAAAATTGGGCTTCAAACAATAACCAAGAGTTAGTATTTGCCGTAAATGGCGGAATGTATATGGAAGACAGAAAACCACTGGGACTATACATTGAAAACGGAAAAAGAATCACCAATTTAAATACTAGAAAAAACTCTAACGGAAATTTCTATTTACAACCCAATGGAATTTTTAGCATTAAAAATGACAGTACAGCTGCAGTTTCTGTTTCCAACGAATTTGATTCAACAAATGTTCTATACGCTACACAATCTGGTCCTATGTTGTTAATTGATGGAGCATTTCATCCAGCATTTAATGAAGGTTCCAAAAACTTAAACATTAGAAACGGAGTTGGAATATTACCAAATGGAAAAGTAATATTTGCCATGTCCAAAAAGCTTATCAATTTTTATGATTTTGCTTCTTTCTTCAAATCCAAAGGATGTAAAAATGCTTTATACTTAGATGGATATGTTTCTAGAACTTATTTACCTCAAAAAGATTGGGACAAAGGAGATGGGAATTTTGGGGTGATTATTGCCGTGATGAAATAAAGTTTGTTTTATCAATATTCTCACTTATTGAGTCATTAAATTAAAATACAAATACTTGATTTACATTTAAATAACGAATAAATATCTAAAAAATATTGTCAGTTTTGTATAAAAATTAAGTTTTCTTTCTCATCTTACTTCCCCATCTTTGGTTTATCAATAATGAAAAATGAAACAAAGCATTGACTATATATTAAATGAAGCCAGTTATTTGGAAGTATTCCTACTTACTTTAGGCTACTTTGTTATCTTATATTTTTTGCTTGGGCCAAGTTTTTTATGGGTTTGCAAACAATTGGAAAAAAGAAATTGGCTAAACAAAATCGTTTCTCGAAAACTGCCAAAAAATCAATTGAAATTTGAGATAAAGCACTCCACAGTTTCTGTTTTAATATTTGGGTTATCGGCTATTCCTGTTATTTATCTGATTAGAATAGGGAAAATTGAATTATTGGAAAACAACTGGTCCACTATTCTTTTTGGAGTCATCTTATTAAATGTATTCAATGAACTTCATTTTTTTGTATTGCACAGAATAATGCACTTGCCATTTCTTATGAAACATGTACACAAAATTCATCACAAATCTGTAGTTCCTACTGTATATTCTGTCTATAGTTTTCATTGGATTGAAGCTACTTTATTAAGTACTGTTCCTCTTTGTATCTGTCCATTCGTTCCCTTCGCTCCTTTGGCTATTGGAATTTATCCTCTTACCAGCATCTTATTGAATTATGCAGGACATTGTAATTACAGATTTGGAAACGGACAAGGAATAAAAAGTTTGGTATTTGGCACAAAGCATAACGAACACCATAGTAAAGGGAGACAAAACTTTGGTTTTGCATCAGGTTTTTTGGATAAAATCTACTCTTTAATTAAAAAATAATTGACTTATGAAAAATGTATTTATAACGAGTATCGGTAAATTCTTACCCAACAAAGCTATTTCTAATGACGAAATGGAATCATACTTGGGTAAAATAAATGGCGAAGAAAGCAGAGTAAGAGAAAGGATTTTGAAACAAAACGGCATTAAAACTAGGTTTTATGCCATGGATAAAAATCAAAAAACTACTCACCTTAATTCAAACCTTGCTACCAAAGCTATAGAAGAAGCCTTAGAAAAAATAGGATTGGATGGAAATGAAATTGATTTTTTGGCTACAGGAACAACACAAGGCGATTTGCCTATCCCTGGATTTGCAAGTATGGTTCATGCCGAATCTAACCTAGGACCTTGCGAAATTGCAAACTTTCAGAGCGTTTGTGCAAGTGGTGTAATGGCTTTAAAAAATGCTTTCCTACAAGTGCAATCACAAGAAGCAGAAAAAGCAATTTCTGTTGGGAGTGAATTGGCTAGCAGAATGTTCAAGTCTTCAAGGTTTGAAGCACAAGGAGTAAAATCCTTACCTTTTGATGCTGAGTTTTTAAGATGGATGTTATCTGATGGTGCTGGAGCAATGGTATTGGAAAATACGCCCAACTCTACCGGAGTTTCTTTGAAAGTAGAATGGATAGATTTGAAATCTCATGCCCACACAAATGCCTTGTGTATGTACACAGGAAAGACGGACAACAAAGACGACAACAAAACTACTTGGCTAGATTACCCAAGTTATGAAGATGCCTCAAAAGCAGGCGCAATAAACCTAAAACAAGACATTAGACAACTGGATGGAGTTATAAAAACTGGAGTTGCTCATTATTTTAATTTGATAGATGAAGGTAAAATTAAGCCTTCGGAAATTGATTGGTTGTGCTGCCATTATTCTTCGGAGTTTTTCAAAAAACCGATTAAAGAATTGATGGAAAAAGGAGGAGCTGCCATAGCCGAAGAAAAATGGTTTAGTAACCTTACTTCTAAAGGAAATACAGGAGCAGCATCCATTTATATAATGCTAGAAGAATTACTGTATTCGGGCAACTTAAAACCAGGACAAACTATCCTGTGCATGGTTCCTGAAAGCGGAAGATTTGTGACTTCATTTATGAAACTTACAGTGGTAGGAAACGAAAACAAAACAGCTAAACCTTTTCCTGTAAGAGCAATAGAATCCCCAGAATTGATTGTAGATAAAACAGAAACTTCGGAATGGCTTGTTCGTCAGTTGTCGCAAATATGGATAGAATTTGAATCCAATTTATTGAAAACTCCTATCGTAAAAAACATTCACGAAGGAAAACTAACTCTAGACAAATACAAGCTGTTATTACACGATTTGAGACAACAAGTAATTGATGGTTCGCAATGGATTTCTAGAGCTGCATCCAACATTGATATTGAAATATTTGAACTAAGATCTGCATTTATAAAACACACTGCAGCCGAGCACAAAGATTATCAATTACTAGAAAAAAATTATGAAAACCTGGGTGAGAATCCAGAACAAATAAGAACTGGAAAGAAAAATATTGGAACGATTGCACTTACCTCTTTTATGTTTCAACAAGCGAGTAAATCGAACCCTATCGATTTATTGGGATCTATGTTTATTATAGAAGGAATAGGAAAAAGACTTGCAGGATACTGGGGAGAAATGATAAAAGAACAACTGAATCTCCAAGAAGACCAAGTTTCTTTTTTCACCTATCATGGTGTGGCAGATGAAAATCATTTTCACAATTTGGAAAAAGCGCTTAACCATCCTTTGATGAATATGGAATTGGCAGAAAAAATAGCGAATACTGCAAAAGTAACTGCTCGTTTATATGAAATGCAATTGAACGAATTAGGTAATTATTAAGAACTATGACAAGCCTTATTATTTTTTGTTTTGCATATTACCTCATAGCGGTAGTAGTGATTGCGATAGGATATCACAGATGTCTTACGCATAAATCATTGCAATTAAACAAAAGATTATTTCGTTTATTTATTCTATTGGGATTACCAGCAGGCACACCTATACAATGGGTAGGAAACCACAGGTTTCATCACATGCACACAGATGATGATTTGGACCCTCACTCTCCTATTGTTAGTGGATTTTGGTATGCACATTGTGGCTGGTATATTAATTCTAAGAATCCTATCATTTGTATTTTATATGCACTTGCTGGTCCATTTAGACTTATTATTGATGCTATTCACAGGCCAATTTCTAATCAGCAATACAATTATTTGGCTGAAGACATTGCGAAAGATAACTTTCTTAAATGGGTAAGCAAGCCCTATCTTTTTAGATTCGTTTTATTCTTGCACCTTATTATTCCTTGCCTGTTTACGTTTTATTTTTGGGGATATTATGGAGTTATCGCTTGGAGCATTACCTTAATGATAGTTTACAACATAGGAGATTCCATAGATAGTTTATCCCATTTGTTTGGTGAGAAACTCGAAAACAACAAAAAAGGAAACGCCAGAAACAACATGATTTTGGCTTTGATTACTTTTGGAGACGGATGGCATGCCGATCATCATTTGTTTCCTTCAAGTGCAAAATTAGGATTTAAAAAAGGTCGAATTGACCTATCTTGGTACATTATTTTGGCATTCAAAAAACTTGGACTTGCCTACGACATTAAAGTGCCAAAAGAAACTTCGTTAATAAAAACAGATTGATTATGAAAAAATCTACCGACATAGACATAGAAAATCACGACCCAAGAGATCCAAACCCTTGGCTAGCCATGTATTTGGACAACAGTATTCCTATAAA
Source organism: uncultured Flavobacteriales bacterium (assembly GCA_964021785.1). Taxonomy (GTDB): domain Bacteria; phylum Bacteroidota; class Bacteroidia; order Flavobacteriales_D; family CAJJDF01; genus CAJJDF01. The sequence goes on along the minus strand of CAXIAX010000027.1, from coordinate 12,506 downwards.
CAACAAAACCAAAGTGGCTTTGATGCGAGATAACGACTCTAAATCTGGAAGATATCTTCAACCAATAATTAGAGTCATTAGCAAACTGGCAATGTTTTTTATTCATGTATTCAAATTCTTCTTGCCTAGATTATTCAACTCTTCCAAAGTGTTACATAGAATATTAGCCTGGGGACTGAAACATTTTGTAAGTAAAGACGCCAACCTCCTAATATTTAGGCATTTTCATGTAGGGAGCGAAGTTCTAGAGTTTATTGCAGGTAATATTGAAGGTGTTTCTGTAAAAACTAGCCCTATAAAGCCGTATGATTTTAAGGATGTGAGGGATGATATCTTTTTGGACCATGATTTGAATTTATACAATTTCATTATTAATTTAAATAAGGAATTAAAACTGAAAGGAAAAACCGTAACCAAAGCCGAAAAGCTTAATCTTTCTATGATTTCTGAGGACCAATTCGACCACATAGAATTTCCTGACAAATGGACTAACATTCTAGATTTACGATCTGCTATTGAGTTGTTCACTCCTTTTTATCAATTATTCCTTACGGCAAATGATTTTGAAAGAGCTTCAAACTCACTTCAACTGGATGAAACCATTGCAATTTATACGGCTCAAATATTGGGAACTCCAGGACATTTGGGATTGGTAAATAACAAACACCCAATGGTGCCAACTTCTACTTATAGCGCAGCCTACAGACTTGTGCTACACGGATTAGCGGCTGAAACATTGCATGAGATTCTAGTAAACTTAAAGTTAGGAAAATCTATTGATGGAATAATGACGCCAGATAATTAATTTGGTCTAATCCAAGACTAATTTCTTAGTTTTATTTTGTTCATTCTGATAAAAAGTAACGAAATAAATCCCTTTAGATAAGTGAGTTAAACCAATTACTGAATTAGAATACAATTCCTTATGTTGAATTTTACCATTAACATCTCGCACCTCTATTAATGCATTTTTCTCTAATCCCTTTATAGTAACAAAACCATTATTACTCGGGTTGGGATAAATTTGAATAGACGAAAATTTGTTTTCATCTAAAGAAACTGAACCCGAAAATGTAACCACAATGGTATCAGTAGCGGTACATCCAAACTTATCTGTAACCTCTACCCAAATAGTATTGGCTCCTACCATAAAATTAGCTGTATCTACAGTAATTTGAGAACTTGTATGTGAGTTGCTCCACAAATAAGTACTTCCTGCAACTTGCGTACCTAACAAAACAGATTGATTTAAAAACACTGTAGTATCATTACCTAAATTAACTGAAGGAGCTGAGACAACCATTTCTACAGGTTTTCTTTGCGAAACACATTCTCCTTGAGGCCTAAAACCATAATGATAAAATACTTCTCCACTAAAGTTTCTTGGATAATAGGAAGTTCCGTAAGAATTGGATATTCCGGTTCCTTTCAAGATTTGCACATTACTATCTACATAATCACTTCCTCCTCCAGAATTTTGATACGAAAGACTAGAAGCACTATTCATCATATATAAATACACTCCCAATGTATCATTTGGATTTAATGTAATTGCACTAAAATCTACAGTTTTAAAATCTCCTGCAGAGGCAACTGTTAAAACTTTAGAACCCCAAGAATTCCAACCTACACTACTCGTTTCATTTCCTATATAACTGTCCATTCTATACAAACCAATTATAGTTTGAGAGCCTGTAGAAAAGATATTAACTTTAAGACTGTCAATAGTTAGTGTATCATTGGCTACAATATTAAACATGATCCCATTCCAATTTGTAGATGCATCAGTAGTCGTTAATAAAGAGTTTTTATAAAATAAATCTCCCCTGACTACTTCTGGATAATAAGTTTGAGAACTAGTAACACTTGAGAAAGAAAGACTATTTCCGTAACCAACTATATTTCCACCCACAAGAGAATCGTACCAAAATACGGTATCCATAACAGAATTTCCATTGGCAGAAATAATTCCTGAATCACCAGAACAAACTGTATCGTTATGAGTAAAAAGAACTGGATGACCTGTTGTAAGAATACTTATCCCTTTAACTGTATCATTAGTCTTTATCGTATCAATACTTGTTAAATAAGCTTCGATAGAATAATCTACTGCATTGTAAGTATTTACAATAAATTTTACTGTGTCAAACGAACAAGAATTAACTGGAGAAATATTAGAATTTAAAATTGAAGATAACGAAGTGACATTGTCATCAAGTCTTAAATTGGCACTAAAACTATTTGCATTATTTATCCCCGAATTAGCAATTACAACATTTACAGCTGTACTACTATCTCCACACAAAGAATAGTTTTCAATGTATACATCATATAAAACATAATCCAAGTAAGATAATGTATCCATAATTTCATTTGGAATACCTTTGGCAATCACTCTATTATTTAATATTCTGTGGCCAGCATTATTCAAATGAGTACCATCTCCCGAATTATACAATGGATCTATGCCGTTATTGGTATCGGCAATAGTTGTCCAAAAATCTATGGAGTATTTACCAAAATAATTAAGGATAGAATCTCTCACTTCTGTTTGTATTAATTTTTGCGAAGTGCTTGTGTTTTTTGGCTGTGTAGTGCAAACCCATAATTCAACTCCAGCTGTATCAGCTTCATTAAATAAAGTGATGAAATTTGACATTTGTTCATTCAACCCAAATCCATTTGCAGCATCATTTGAAGGCATATTTACAATAATTGCATCAGGGTTTAAACTTAGGGCCATAGAAATATTCTTGGCGGGAGTAATTGCGGGTTTTCCCGAAGGTGTAGCAAACCAACCCGGCATAATGTGATAAGTAGTTGTTCCTCCAACTGCCAAATTGGTAACTTGATTGGCCGGATTGATACTCTGTAAATATCTTCTATATCTATTTACCCAAGTACTATCCGAAGAGGATGGTCCTGCTCCTGCAGCTGTAGATGAACCAATAACTACGATATGTATTGGTGTAATTGAGGCACAAGGATTAATTACAACCTGCGATAGAGTTACCTGATTAATAAACAAAAACAAACCTACAAACAAAGAAAATCTAATTGAAAATGTAAAATTCATTCTGTAAGTTACACATTTCAATTTATTTTAAATCCAATCCATTTACTTTCTTTGCATGTAAAGCCGAAATTGTTTTGTGAGCTTGCTCGTAATATTTTTTTCTCTTATCAAGCAGTGAACTAATTTTCTTCTCCAATTCCACTTCTGATAAATTAGCCAAAATTGGCCTTTTTTGTTTAGCGTTTTGCAATCTATTAATTACGCTTTTCACATCAATTTCAAGATAAATAGTCTTACCAGAATTCAATATTCTATTCATGCGGTATTGATTACATGCCATGCCTCCACCTGTAGAAAAAACTGTATTTTCTTCGGTAGACGAGACGTTTTTCAAAAAATTCATTTCTAATTTTCGGAAATAAGATTCTCCATTTTCCTCAAAAATTTGGGTAATACTTCTTCCTTCTTGCCTCTCTATTTCCTTGTCGGTATCAATAAATTTATACCCCAATTCTTTAGCCACTTTTTTACCAAAAGTAGATTTTCCACTTGCCATAAATCCTACAATAAAGATAAAATTAGGCTTGTTCATGTATGTGCTTTTTGGTGTTGGATTTTGCATACAATTCAAATCCCATAATTAGAATTGTAGACGATATATTAATCCAAATTAAAAATACAATAAGCGACCCAATGGATCCATATAGTTTATTGTAAGAGTCAAAATTATCGATATAAAAACTCATTCCCAAAGAGGCTAAAATAATTAATCCTGTTGCCCATGTTGCTCCTGCCGACATCACTTTCCATTTCTTTCTTTTGAGCAATGCTACATTATAAAGAGTAGAAATAGACAGCACAAACAATAGGATTACCGCTATCCATTTTGCAAATCTTATGATAGTCGCTACCCATTCACTTTCTATAATATAAGTACTTATTAAATAACTTATTGCGCTTTCGCTAAATAAAATTAGAGCAAAACCTACAATCATCATTGTGGTAATCACAATCATAAGAACAAAAGAAATTAATCTCTGTTTTACTGGGTTTCTTTTTATCTCAATTTGATAAGAACTAGAGAAAGTAGTAAGAATAGAATTGATAATACTAGAAGCATAATAAGCCGTTAGCACAAAACCTACAGACAGAAATCCTGTGTGTTTTTTCAAAATTAAATCCTCTATGGTTTGCAAAACAATTTTACCCACATTATCTGGTAAAATAGCTGTAATACTAGCCAATAAATTCTCCTGGAAATTTTCTATGGGTACATAAGGAATAAGAGTCAACAATAAAATTACGGCAGGAAAAAGCGCGATAAATAGCTTAAACGAAATAGCCGCACTCTTTGTCGAAATATCACTCCTTGTAAAGGCTTCATATATAAACTTGAAGGCTTCATAAATACTCATTCCCTCAAGCCCCGGAAAGCTTATTTTTTTAAGCAAATCCCTAATTGCATTCGCAGGTTTGGAATACCTAACAGAATTTAATAGTTTCCCAAAATCCATTATTTTATTTTAGAAATTTTCTTTTCTAATTTTTTAACGTTTGGCATTCTATGTTCGTCCCATTTTCCATAAACTGTTCCTCCTTTCAATAAAAGAACTCCTGGGTTAGACCTCACAATTGTTTTAAGAACTTTTTCATCTGCCGAAGCAAAATCAAAAGGAATATCATATTGCTTCTTGAAATCTTCAACCAAGTAATCTCTTGATGTAGCTGCATGGAAATTGTAACCTTTCTCTTGTGCATGAGCATACAAGGCTTTCAATTTTTCAATTGCTTTCACATTTGTCATTTCCATGTCCCATGATACCACTAATATTGTGTAGTTTTCACTATGCAATACATTTTGGTTTATTGCTGCATCATTAAAATCAAAATCCAATGGAATTTTAGGCTCATATCCATCTTTCTCCATGAAAGTAGGTGGGTTTTGTTTTTCAAATCCTTTTGCTGTCCACTCTTCTTCATTAAAATCTTTCTTAGCAACTTCTGCTCTTTCTCCTGTTTCTTTGTTTACCATTACGTATACAAACTCCCAGTTTTCCCAAAGCTTAAGTTTAGAATAATCTGTACTAGAAAAATTCTTTCTCTCACCTGTTTCTTTATGCTCTAAATAGAACATTGAAGCATAAACTGGAGGTAAAAGATTCGCTCTTTCCATAGAATCATTTGCAATAGAATCTGCCTTAGCGTAAACTAAATCTTCATATTTATATCCTATTTGCTCTTCTATTCCTGCTTTGATAATTGTTTTTACAGAGTCAGTAGTCATTGGGTTACTATATATAGTATCTGACAATAAAGCCGAATTAATATCTTGCTCTATAGCGGCAGAATACTCTGATAATAACTTCGCTTTTTCATACTCCATAATCTCCTCTTTGTAATCGTCAGAAGATTTCATTAACTCCGGCAAGTTGTTTCCAATTGCGTAAGGTCTGTAGTCTTTTACAGGCAAATAAGTTAAAGTATACCAAATAAAAACTCCAGATATACCGGCCAACATGGCTATAATAATCCAATCTCTTCCTTTCCCTACATAAAACCATTTGATAATAATGTAAAGTAAAGCCGCAATTGCCATAAAGCTTAGTGGCATCCACCATCCAAATACGTATCCTCCAAATAAAGCAGTAAACAACAATGATCCTCCAATAAGAATTTTGTCTCTGCGTTCGTTATTCAAAGTTTGAGGAATAAAAAATCCGATATATAAAAACAAGGTAAAGAACAACAAAACCATGTCTTTCTTAAATGATTCCCAAGGAGTTAAAGACCTACCTAATGAACCTTTTAATGCATCTCCAAAACACCCACAATCCAATACACACTCACGGTTTGTAGTAATTGTTTCTCCTGTTTCATTTACATAAGTTACCATTTCGTGCGGGTTGCACTGTGCTGTGTAATAAGTTAAAAAACCAAAGAATACCAAAAATGCAGTAATAGAAATTACTGTTAGCTTGTAGCGTGTTCCAAAAATTAAAGAAAGTCCCAAAACAACTTCTGCAACACAAACCAATATTGCAATAGATAAAGCATACGGTTCAAAAACTGTCCAAAAAGAACCTAACGAATTTGGTAAAAAATACTCTTCTAATTTATAAGAAAATCCAAGTGTGTCGTTTGCTTTTATTAGTCCAGAAACCACAAAGACAGATCCGACAACAATACGTGAAATATAAATTAAAGTTCTTCCTATATTTTTTAATAATTCCATACTTGGATGTTTTTTATTTGAATGTTAAATTTAATAAATTTTGGTGTAAAAGAAAAGGACTAAAAATAGCTATAACTATTTTTTAACCTCACTCATTTGAATAAGAGCAAATACCGAATAGTTTATCATATCATAGTAGTTTGCATCTATACCTTCGCTCATAATTGTAGCTCCTTCGTTATCTTCTATTTGTTTCACTCTCAATAATTTCATCAAAATTAAATCAGTAAAAGAAGATACTCTCATGTCTCTCCAAGCCTCTCCGTAATCATGATTTTTCATCTCCATAAGCTTCTTAGCTTCCAAGAAATATTTCATGTATAAATTACTTGCTCTTTCTGTTTCCAATTCCAAATTGGTATCGTCTTTCAATTCTATTTGTATAATTGCCATTACACAATAATTAATGATTCCGATAAACTCATCTTCTATACTCTCCCCCACTTTATTCACTCCTTTTATTTCAAGAGTTCTAATTCTTTGAGCTTTGATAAAAATTTGGTCAGTAAGAGAACTTGTTCTTAAGATTCTCCAGGCCGTACCATAATCTTTGGTTTTTTTTGTAAATATGTCTTCACATTTACTTATAATTGTGTCGTATTGCTGAGATGTGTTCATCTTTTTACTCTAATTATTTTATGACAGTTAACTGTAAAGGTAAATTATTAAATCTTGATTCCCCAATTGTAATGGGAATTTTAAATGTAACTCCCGATTCATTTTATGACGGAGGGAATTACAACTTAGAAAATGAAATATTAGCAAGAGCTAAAGAAATTATTGACCAAGGTGCAACACTAATTGACATTGGCGGATACTCTTCTCGTCCTGGTGCAAAGCACATTACCTTAACAGAAGAACTAGAAAGAGTAATTCCGGCAATACGATTAATTCTTTCAAAATTTCCCGAAGCACTTATATCTGTAGATACTTTTAGAAGCCAAGTAGCACGAGAATCTATAGAGGCTGGCGCTTGTATGATAAATGATATATCGGCAGGAGAAATGGACTCCAACATGTTTGAAACGATAAGAGAACTGCAAGTTCCTTATTGCATTATGCACATGAAAGGAACTCCACAAAACATGCAAAAAAATCCTAGTTACAAAAATGTAACTGAAGAAGTAATGTATGATTTGGCTAAAAAAGTAGAGCAACTTCATGAACTTGGAGTTAATGATATTATTATTGATCCTGGTTTTGGATTTGGAAAAACAATAGAACACAATTACGAATTATTAAAGAATTTATCATTTTTCAAAAACTTAAATAAAGCTATATTAATAGGTGTTTCAAGAAAATCTATGATTTACAAAACATTAGGAATTACTCCTCAAGAATCTCTAAATGGAACAACTGCACTTCATAGTTTTTCTTTGCAAAATGGAGGAAACATACTTAGAGTACATGATGTAAAAGAAGCCTTGGAGACAATTACCTTGTTCCAAAAATTAAAATAAATACCCATGAAAAAATTACTCTTTTTATTCCTAATTATCACAATTACTAGCTGTACTTTAACTCAAGAACCAGAATTTATAAAACTAGACAACTATAAAATTATTACGTTCAATAAAAACGAAGTAAAATTAGGAACTAGTGCCTATTTCATTAACCCAAATGATGTAGGTGTAGAACTAGTATCTACAGACATTGATGTATTTGTAAACGAGCTTAATGTGAGCAAAGTAAACCAAGTAAATTCAATTAATTTAACCTCTGGAAATGAATTTACAATTCCCTTATCCGTTAATATCCCAACAAATAAAATTGTGAAGGACAAAGGAGGAATTTTCAATGGTGTATTAACTACTTTATTCAATAAAAACATTAAAGTAGAATACAAAGGAATTGTTACTTTGAAAAAAGCAGGAATAAAATTCGACATTGATATTGAGGGCGAAGAAATTCTAACAGAATTTAAAAAATAAAATGTTAAATCTTTAAGGTTGTAACTTGTTTTAATTATTTTCAAGAAAATTAATTGGAACAAAAAACTAAAAAAATATGAAAAAGAACTTAATAATTGCAATAGCAGCAGCTGGATTGATGTATTCTTGTGGAAGCGGAACATCTAAAGAAGAAATGCAATCTACAGCAGATAAAATTTGTAACTGTGTAGCAGATAAAGAAGCCAATAGAGGCGAAATTAGTGCTGATGTTTTAGCAAAAACTGTAAAAGAAGAATTCTCTTCTTGTGCATTGGATGCTATAAACTCTGGAATTGACATTACAACTGCCGATTTTAAAACAATAATGAGTGAAAATTGCGCAAATCTTAAAGAAACGTACAATGCTTTCTTGGAAGAAATAAAATAAGGAAACTATACTTTATACAAAAAGCCGATTGAAATCTCAATCGGCTTTTTTTTGTTCTTTATATTCGGGTTACACCTTAAGAAAGGAGATACTCTCCTCTACTACTTGTTTTAGTTGCTTAGGTAATTCATTTTCTAGCCAAGGATGCGAATTTCCAAAAGTATGACCAGCTCCCGCAATTACAATAAGAGTAGAAGTAGAAATGTAAGAATCCAATTTTTCTGCTTCCATTTCATTTACTACAGCATCATCCCTTCCGTGAATAATACAAAACGGAATTTCTATCTTTTTACCCAGCTTGGCTATATCCAACCTATCTTTGTTTGCAATGGTATTTTCATGGAATTGATAAAACAATGGCATATTTTGATTCGTTCTTCCATTCATTTGATACACCACTCCTTCCTCTTTCCATTCCTCTGTGTTTTTAGGAATTCTATCTATCAAATTACTAACTGAGGCCCAAGTTACTGCTTTGGCAATTCTCTTGTCTTTGGCCGCAGTTAAAGAAACTATTCCTCCTCCTCTGCTGTGACCTATCAAATAAATATTGTCTAAATCTATGTATTCAGAAAACTCATTTGGATTAGAAACCCAATCAATTATTTTTTCTAAATCGAATAATTCTTTGCAATAATTATTGTTTCCAAACGCTTCCAAATCTGTAAATTCAGTCAAATTAGCTGAAGTAACTCCATTGTGAGAAAAATTAAATTTCAAAAAATTGAATCCATTCTCAGCAAATTTATCTGCCACAAGATTCCAACATCCCCAATCTTTAAATCCTTTGTATCCATGACAAAAAATCACAATGGGTGAGCTTTTCACTCGTCCTTTGTTTAGAGTGAAATCCATAGACATCATTCTATCACTACTTCCTTTTATAGTCGTATTCTCTCTTATTTTCTCTATTGGCTTCATTACTAAAGTTACTAAAAATTGAAGGAAACCACAATTATCATGGGATTTACTCACAATTATATTTTATTATTATCCAATAAAATTTAACCTTTGTAGTATGAAAAATAACAACTTTAAAGTCTGGAAGAAAAGAAGCCAACAAGAAATAGAAGATATTATTAGTGACTCTCTAAAAAACAATGTGAATTTTGAAGAAGAGAACATTTTGGGACTTCCTGCCTCCTATCTGGATCAAGAAGTATTTTCGCAAGATTCTACTTTACTAAAAGGGGCTCCGTTTCTTACAGCAATGGTTCATAACCCTAATCACATTGGATGCCACACTCTAGGGAAATCTGAAAGCTATTTTAAAGGAACACATAACATAGAAAAAGAATTGATAGAAATTTGTGCTGTCGATTTTTTGAAAGCAGAAAAAAACTCTTGTGACGGATATGTTGCCTCTGGAGGAACAGAAGCAAATATTCAAGCCATATGGATGTACCGAAATTATTTTAAAAGCGAACTAAAAGCTAGCAGTAATGAAATTGCAATTTTCTGTTCCAAGGATAGCCACTATTCTATGAATAAAGCATCTAACCTTTTGGATTTATCTATTTTTCAATTTTCGCTTAATCAAGAAAATAGATTGGCAGAAAAAGAATCTATTGAAAAAACAATAAAAGAAGCAAAAGCAAAGGGAATAAAACACTTTATTGTAATTGCCAATATGATGACTACCATGTTTGGTTCTGTAGATGATATTGATGTACTTATTGAGGCTTTAGAACAAGAATCTTGTTCTTATAAAATTCACGTAGATGGCGCATACGGAGGGTTTTATTATCCATTTACCAACAGTGAGAATAAATTGAATTTTGCTAATCCAAAAATAAGCTCTGTTACATTGGATGCACACAAAATGTGTCAAGCTCCCTATGGAACAGGAATTTTTATTGCGAGAAAAGGATTGATAAACTTTACTGCAACCACAGCTTCATACGTAGAGGGAAATGATTTTACATTGATAGGAAGCAGATCTGGAGCAAATGCTATTGCCGTTTGGATGATTTTATCTAAATATGGTCCATACAAATGGATAGAAAAAACATTTATTCTTCAAAAAAGAACCCAATGGGTTTGCGATTATTTAGACGAATTGAACATTGATTATTACCGTGGTGAGTTTTCTAATATCATCACAATAAAACAGGAATACATTGCCAAAGAAACTGCAAAAAAATACGGATTAGTTCCTGATAATCATGACAATCCTATTTGGTATAAAATTGTTGTGATGGATCACGTTACAATAGAAAAATTAGATTTATTGATGGAAGATATTAAACTTAATCTAAAATAAACTTGCTTTAAAAAAAGCTTACCTTCCTACTTTTTTTTATTTGAATTTACTCCTCTATATTTTATAAAATAGAGTTTCTAAAGATAATTTTGCGTCCTATTATTCCGTTTTTTCAATAAAAGTTCAATTTAGGTGATACAATGTAATTTTTGAAAGACTTTATCTTCTCAATATTCCTTATCTTTGACTCAAACAAAAAAGGAAGATGAAGAAGACAATTCAAGATATTATAAACCAAGAAGCTAAAGCTATACAAAACATTGCTATAGATGGTAGTTTTGAAAAAGCAGTTGACTTAATTCACGAACAAGTACACAACAAAGGTGGAAAAGTGGTGATAAGTGGAATGGGAAAAGCCGGACAAATTGGTGTAAACATTGCAACTACGCTTTCTTCTACAGGAACTCCTGCCGTATTTCTTCACCCAAGCGAATCACAACATGGTGACCTTGGAATTGTTCAAAAAAATGATGTTTTAATCTTAATCTCAAACTCTGGAAAAACTAGAGAAATTGTAGAGTTAGAAGTTTTAGTAAAACGATTATATTCGGATATTAAAATAATAGGACTTACAGGAAACATGGAAGGGGATTTAGCACAATCTTCGGATGTTATTTTATTTACTGGAGCACCAGAAGAGGTATGCCCACTAGGATTAACTCCTACTACATCTACTACTGCAATGACCGTAATTGGTGATGTCGTGATTGTATTATTGATGCAAAAAATTGGATTCTCCAAAGAAGAATATGCTAAAAGACACCACAGTGGTTATTTGGGAAGTAAAGCAAGAAACGAAGTTTCTTAATAATTGATAATAAAAAATTGATAATTACCTTGGATTAATAGTTAACTAAAACTCCCTAATTTTCAATTCTAACATTCTATAATAAAAACATGAAAAAATTTACATTAATTGCAGGTCCTTGTGCCATAGAAGATGACATTACTCCTTTCACTATTGGAAAAGAAGTAAAAAGAATTTGTGAAAAACTAGGAATAGAATATATATTTAAAGCAAGTTACAGAAAAGCAAACCGATCTAAACTGGATAGTTTTACAGGAATTGGGGATGATATCGCTTTGAATATCATTAAACAAATAGGAAAAGACCTAAGAGTAGAAACTATTACTGATATTCACGAAAGCCATGAAGTGGCTCATGTTGCAAAATTTGTAGATCACCTTCAAATCCCTGCATTCTTATGTAGACAAACTGCTTTATTGCTTGAAGCAGGAAAATCTGGATGTGGTGTAAACATCAAAAAAGGACAATTCTTATCGCCAGAAGCAATGGTATTTCCTTTGGAAAAAGTATTATCTACCGGAAACAAAAAAGTATGGCTGACTGAGAGAGGAACTACTTTTGGTTATTCGGATTTGATTGTAGATGCTACAGCTATTCACAGAATGAAAAAATTGGGAGCTCCAGTAATTATGGATTGTACGCACTCTGTACAAAAACCAAACAAAACTGAAGGTGTAACTGGTGGAGATCCAAGTTTGATTGAATCTATCGCTTTATCAGCAATTGCAACAGGAGCAGATGGTTTCTTTATGGAAGTTCACCCAAATCCATCTACTGCACAAAGTGATCCTCACACCATGTTACAATTAGATAAATTGGAAGCGATATTGACTAAATGTATGGCTGTAAGAGAAGCTTTGAATGGGTA
>CAXIAX010000026.1:0-29309 GCA_964021785.1 uncultured Flavobacteriales bacterium | reverse complement strand
TTTAAGCAAAACTCCAATCGTAAGTATCGATCTCGCTCAAGCAAGCAACAAGGATATCTATACTTCCTTTTATATCGCTTTTATTAGCCATTTCTATAGATTGATGAATGTGACGAGTAGGAATAGAAACTGCGCCTGCAATAGAACCTCCAGGAGTCATTCTTTGTATTCCTGCCGTATCTGTTCCTCCTGCTGTTAATATTTCTGGCTGCCAAGTAATCTTGTGAGCTTCTGCTGTCTTTTTCATAAATGCAACCATTCTGTGGTCACAAATAGTTTGTGAATCCATTATCTTGATTGCTGTTCCTTTTCCAAGTTCAGTTACCTTTTCGTGAGCAGCCGCTCCAGGCACATCAAAAGCAATAGTTGTATCTATTCCAAAACCAAAATCTGGGTTAATATTCAAAGCCGAAACATTCGCTCCTCTCAATCCCACTTCTTCTTGCACAGTAAATACTGCATACACATCATAAGGAACAGTTTTAAGCTGTTTTAACACCTCAATAAGGATGTAAACAGAAACACGATTATCAATCGATTTACAGTTCACACAATCACCCATTTCTATCAATTGCCTTTCTCTTGTAATCGGATTTCCAATCTCAATATATTTCTCTACTTCTTCTTTACTCATTCCCATGTCAATGAAGTAGTCGGTTGTTTTTGGCACCTTATTTCTTTCTTCAGGAGTCATTACATGAATAGGTTTAGAACCCATTACTCCCATCAAATCTTTTTTACCGTGAACAATAACTCTTTGTGCAGTTAATGTTTTTGGATCAAACCCTCCTAAGGTATGAAAACGAACAAATCCATTGTCATCTATATGAGTTACAATAAACCCAATTTCGTCCATATGTGCACCCAACATTACTTTCTTAGAGCTATCTTTTCCTCTCTTTATAGCTGTTACGTTTCCTAAATTATCAATAGAAAATTCATCTACAAGAGATTCTATTTCTCTCAATACTAATTTTCTTACTCTATTTTCAAATCCTGGAGCACCAGCAGTTTCACATATTTCTGCAAGTAATTTTACGTCTATCATGTTTATTGTTTTTTAGGTTTTCGAATCAATAAAAATTGACCCAATATGATTAAAGAAGTGCTTACAATACTACTAAGTATTGCCTTCAAAATGATTAATGGAATTCTTGAGAAACTAAATTCTTCAAGTAAAAACAGCCAGGTAAAAAAGGAAAATGCCAGCAAGAAACAATACATAATGTATTTCTGCAAATCCTCTGTGTATACATTCAACTCCTGAATATCATCTATTGGACTATCAGACTGTAGTCTTCTTAACAAAAATGGCCTAACAAATGCTAAGAAAACACAAGCCGAAGCGTGTATCCCTCCCGTATTTTGAAACATATCTACAGCTAGTCCCAAAAATAGAGCTACAAGTAACAAAATATACTTAGATATATTAACAGGAAAAGTAAATAAAAAAGAAATATAAACTACAATAGAAATGTAGGGATTCAAAAAGCCTAGGCTCATCTGATTCACAACAAATATTTGTAAAAAAACCAATACCGAAAATCGGATTATATTTATCAATAATAACCTCATTCGTCAATTGTTTGTTGTAAAGAATCTAACTCTTCCTTATAAATATTTTTAACAATAAAAACATTGTTCAATGCATAAAAATCTACACTTGTTTTTAACTTCAAAAGATGATTATTACTTCCACTTTCTTTTAATACCTCTGTTACTGTTCCCACCCTCTCATTTGGAGGAAAAAATCCAGAACCACCTTGGGTAACAATTGTATCACCTACTTTAATTTTAAAATAATTAGGAATTCCTTTTACCGATACTTGATTTATACCATCTTGCTTATCCCAATATAAAGTTCCTTCACAGCTATCATTCATTGGTACTACAGGGACATTAAAATCTGTATTCATTAAACTTAACACGGTAGAATAATGTTGAGATACGTCTTTCACAAAACCAACAATACCAGTTGAGGCAACAACTCCCATTTCTTTGGATATCTTTTTATTTTTACCAACATCTAGCGTAAGAATGTTTTTTCTACTTCTTGTTGAGTTTTGAATCACTACAGAAGGTTGAAACAAATATTTCTTCTTATATATTTCTTTATCAATCAGTATTTCGTTTTCCGAAACAATAGTATAATTATGAAAGGACTCTTGTTTTAATGAAGCATTTTGTATTGCTAAAGTTTTATTAACTTCCTTTAAACCAAAATAATCTTTTATCGATTTACTTTGTGTGTAAAACCAACCGGAAAAAGAAGCACTAGAGTTTAAGTAACTTGCTTGTTGATAACTAGAATTAGATATAATTATTTTAAATACAATGATTTGTAAAAAAATAAAAAGCATGAAAAATTTAACTTTATTAAAAAATAAGAATAAATTTTTCATGGTATTTTTAGTATCTAAAGATGGTTGGGTTTATATCCCTTTCATCAAAAATTGGAATTTATCAATGTTGTTAAGTGCAATTCCTGTACCTCTTACAACAGATCTCAATGGTTCATCAGCAATATGAATTGGCAGTTGAGTTCTTAATGAAAATCTTTTATCCAATCCTCTCAATAAAGAACCTCCACCCGCTAAATATATTCCTGTTTTGTATATATCTGCAGATAGTTCTGGTGGTGTCATCTCCAAAGCAGATAATATTGCTTCTTCAATTTTTGTAATTGATTTATCCAAACATCCTGCAATTTCTTTGTAAGAAATAGTGATTTCTTTAGGAATCCCCGTCATCAAATCTCTACCACGTACTGCATAATCTTCTGGTGGATCATCTAATTCGTTTGTAGCTGCACCAACCTCAATCTTTATCATTTCAGCAGTTCTTTCTCCAATTAGGATATTGTGCTGTCTTCTCATGTACTCTTCAATATCTGCAGTAAAATCATCTCCTGCAACTCTTATCGATTTATCACAAACAATCCCTCCCAATGCAATTACTGCTATTTCTGAAGTACCTCCACCTATATCAATAATCATATTCCCCATAGGTTCTTGCACATCTATTCCAATCCCTATAGCTGCCGCCATTGGTTCATGAATTAAATATACTTCTCTAGCTCCTGCATGCTGAGCAGAGTCGCTTACTGCCCTCTTTTCTACTTCTGTAATCCCTGAAGGAATACAAATCATCATCCTCATTTTAAACAGTCCCGAAAAAATGCTCTTTTTCTCTTGAGTCATTTTAATCATCCCCTTTATCATGGCTTCTGTCGCCTTATAATCGGCAATCACACCATCTTTTAGAGGCCTCACTGTTTTTATATTCTGATGAGTTTTACCATGCATTTGTTGCGCTTTTTTACCAATCCCAATAATATTATCAGTCTTGATATCAATCGCTACTATAGAAGGCTCATCTACTACAATTTTTCCATTTTGGATAATAATTGTATTAGCTGTTCCCAAATCTATAGCAATCTCTTGCTGGAAAAAATTAAATAAACCCATTTCTATTAATGTTTAAAGTGTCTGGTTCCTGTAAAAACCATTGAAATATTATTTTTATTGCAATAATCAATAGATAATTCATCTTTAATTGATCCTCCCGGTTGAACTACAGCTTTTATTCCTTCGTTACCAGCTATTTCAACACAGTCTGGAAAAGGAAAAAATGCATCTGATGCCATCACAGCTCCATTTAAGTCAAATCCGAATGATTTTGCTTTATGTATCGCCTGGTTTAAGGCATCCACTCTAGATGTTTGTCCTGTTCCACTTGCGAATAATTGACCTCCTTTAGAAAGTACAATTGTATTAGATTTTGTGTTTTTACAAATCTTACTTGCAAATTCTAAATCTGTCATCTCTACTGCCGTTGGGGAAGTAGTCGTTACCGTTTTAAATTCTGATTGTCTATCTGTAATCATATCTTTATCTTGAACCAATACTCCGTTCAATATAGTTCTATGTTGTTTCTTAGGCAATTCAAATTGTTTTTGAACAAGAATAATTCTATTCTTTTTTCCTTTCAAGATTTCTAGCGCCTCCTCAGAATAAGAAGGTGCAATTACTACTTCACAAAACAAAGTGTGAATTTTCTCTGCAGTTGCTTTGTCTATTTCCGTATTAGATATCAATACTCCACCAAACGCAGAAACAGGGTCACCTGCCAATGCATCAGCATAAGCTTCTACCAATGTATCTCTTGATGCAATTCCACAAGCATTGTTATGTTTTAGGATTGCAAATGTTGGCTTAGCATCTTTAAATTCTAAAATTAAATTTACTGCCGCATCTACATCCAATAAGTTATTGTAAGACAATTCTTTTCCGTGCATTTTGTCGAAGAAAGAATCTAAATCTCCATAAAAACTTCCTTTTTGGTGCGGATTCTCTCCATATCTCAATACGGTTTCACTCTGAATACTTTCTTTGAAAGATTCCTGAGAACCATTTGCAAAATATTTATAAATATGAGAATCATAATGAGAAGAAACATTAAAAGAATCTGTAGCAAACTCTTTTCTATCTTCCAATGAAGTCTCACCTTCTTTTTCGTTCAATAAAGCCAAGAACTTATCATACTGACTCATTGAAGAAACAATAGTTACATCTTTAAAGTTTTTTGCTGCAGCTCTAATTAGTGAAATCCCTCCAATATCAATTTTCTCAATAATATCTTGTTCACTAGCTCCAGATTTAACTGTCTCTTCAAATGGGTATAAATCCACAATTACTAAATCCAATTCAGGAATAGCGAATTCTTTCATTTCACTTTTATCACTCTCATTATCCCTTCTAGATAAAATCCCTCCAAATACTTTTGGATGAAGAGTCTTTACTCTTCCTCCCAATATTGATGGGTAAGACGTTAAATCTTCTACAGGAACTACATCCATTCCAAGATCTTCGATAAATTTTTGTGTTCCTCCTGTTGAATAGATTGTTACACCTAGTTTGTTTAATTTTTCAACTATTGGCTGTAATCCATCTTTATGAAATACAGAAATTAGGGCAGATTTTATTGTTTTTTGGGGCATTTTTTCTTCTCTTTTCACAAAGATAAGGATATACTTTGACTTTTTGTGAAATCTGCCGCATAATTAAAATATTATTTTCGAACCCGAAAACCACGCCACAATTGGCTTTCAAATGAAATTTTAAATAAATTTTAAATCTTTTCGAATCTTTTCTTGTAATTATTAGGTTTCAATATAAAAATATTTATATATTTGCAAACCCAAACGAGAAAGGAAAGATTTTAAATCTCTTATTTCAGTTGGGTTTGAAATAAACAAAATTACTTCTTAAGTGAAGATTAAATAATTTTGGGCAATTAGCTCAGTTGGTTCAGAGCACCTCGTTTACACCGAGGGGGTCAGGGGTTCGAATCCCTTATTGCCCACACAAAATCAAAAAAGGCTTCAGTGAAAACTGAAGCCTTTTTTTGTATCCACTAATTATGTTTTTCACTTATATCATTTATTCTAAATCACTCAATAAATACTACATTGGTTACACTGCAAATTTAGAGCAGAGACTTCGCGAACATATAAACCACACAAAAGGTTATACTGGAAAAGCCTCTGATTGGAATTTAGTTTATTATGATAGCTTCATTGAAAAGGATGCTGCTTTGAAAAGAGAAATAGAAATAAAAAAATGGAAAAGCAGAAAGAAAATTGAAGAGCTCATTTCTTCTAAAAAATTAGATTAATTGCGACTCAGAGTATCCCGATTTATCGGGAGGGTCAGGGGTTCGAATCCCTTATTGCCCACACAAAATCAAAAAAGGCTTCAGTGAAAACTGAAGCCTTTTTTTTGTTATAATATCTTTTTAAATACCCCAATATTTCGAAAGAGGCATTTCAACCAAATTTATTTTCTCTTTTATTTAGTAACAATCATTTTTCTAGAAAATTTATTTCCGTCCACGATAATTGAGTAGAAATAAATACCTGAATTCAATTCTTTTGTATCTATTTCAATAGAATTCATTCCCTCATTTTTTCTGCTTTTACTTTCTGTAAAAACAATTTTACCTGTAACATCCATCAAACTGAATGAAACATTAGATTCCTTACGAAGCAGATACTTAATTGTTGTACTTCCACTTGCAGGATTAGGAAAATTCTGAAATAAAGAAACATTTTGAGAATACTCATCAATTCCATAAGTATTGTTTTGACGTAAAAACAAGTCAATATCTATAGCCTCAAACTGAGAAGCTCCGTAGGCCAAATAAGGAATATATCTCCCATTCCACCCTGTAGAACTATAATTATACCTAACCGTTCTATGTACAGAACTTGACCCCGTAAAATCTCCCGGCTCATAATTATGATACGTCTCATTTCCATTGTGTTCTGCTACAACTTGCGTATAAGCACCAATTCTTTGCCCCATTGTGTCGCCTGCCAAATATGATCCTCCTGGTTTAAAGTCTATTGTAATTGCAAAAATAGATGGTACAGACAAACCTGAAGTTACAGCTTTTGGATAAATTAACCCATTTGCAATGGTATCACTCAATACTAAAGGCACTTTATACTCAGCAATAACTCCAAAGGGCTCTCTCGCCACAGAATCCCAATATAACCTTCTATATCTAGTTGTATCACTACTTGTAGGATACTTGGTAAGCTGCCCAGTAAAATAACCTATCCTATTTAGGTTATTAGCCCCTCTAGGAACAACTCTATATATTAATGTATCAACATATCCTGCAGAGCCTTTACTGTACCTACCATAGGTTGCAATAGTGTCTATGCTAACATTCATAGAAATATCAAACTCATCTGAAAGACCACCTATTCCAGCTTTTATCACATCTGAACTTAAATCGTAAGTCATTCCGAAAGAATGAATAAATGGAATATCATAACTCGAACTATAATTTGCTAAAACTGTAGTATCCGGAAATAAGAAATAATAATCATAATCTGGTGTTGAGGAATAATAAGAAGAGGTCATATCTATAAAATTAACCCATTGAGCAATTGTACTTCTACTTGCGGCAGTATGAACAGATTTCTTTTGCCTCACACTTTCATGATTGGGCGCTTCTTTTATATCATTTTGCAGTATGGATCTATCCATTTGTTGAGCCACAGCACTTGATGCAATTAAAAATGCAAAGACGGAAAGTAGTATTGTTTTCATAGTTATCTGGTTTTTAATTTATAATGAGTGTTTTAAATATAATCAAAATATTTTACAAAAAAAAAGCCCCAATCTTGCGATTGGGGCTTTCCATTAAGAATTAAATCCTAATATAACTTATTTAGTAATTGTCATTTTCTTAGTAATCTTGTTTCCATTAACCAAGATAGAGTAAAAATAAATTCCTGAATTTAATTCAGCAGTATTTACTTCTATAGAATAAACTCCTGGGTTTTTGTTCCCTTCAAAAGATGAAAGAACTTTTTTACCAGTTACGTCAATCATTTCAAAAGAAATGTTTGCTTCATTTTCTAAAGAATATCTAACAGTAGTAATTCCGTTTGAAGGGTTAGGGTAGTTTTGAAATAAATCAGCCTCATTTTCATTTTCTTTGATAGAAATTGAGTTAGTTTGAGAAAGTACAACATCCATATCAATTGATTCAAATATTCCTGCTCCGTAAGCTAAGTAAGGAATATACCAACCATACCATGCTGAAGCTGTATCATATTTAGAGTCATTTTCAACCCATGAAGATCCATTATAATCATTTGGCACATAGTTACTGTAAGTTCCGTCTCCGTTCAATTCAGCAGTATAAACTGAAAAACTTCCAATTCTTTCTCCTAAAGTATCAACATATGGAGTGTAAGTTCCTCCTGGCTTGTAATCAATAGTAATAGCAAAAACACTAGGAACAGTTAATCCTCCTGTTACAGCTACTGGGTATTGTAATCCGTTTGATAATGTATCTCCTGGTAACAATGGCACTTTGTATTCTGCAATTACTCCAGTTCCGTTATTCAATAATTGAGCAAATCTTGTAGTATCATTACTTGAAGGGTAAGAAGTTGCTTGACCAGTGAAAAAGAATACACTAGATAAGTTTACTCCACTTGTTCCAGTGATAACTCTGTAAATTACTGTATCTACGATACCTGCTCTACCTTGAGTATAGTTACTGTATACAGCAATACTATCTAATGTAGCTGGCAATGCTGGATCAAATCCATCTTGTAGTGTAAGGATTGAACTATTTATTACATCTGAACTTAAATCATATGTCATAGCCATTGAACTACAAAAAGGTGTAGCGTAAGTTCCTCCGAAATCAGCATTTACTGTAGAATCTGGAAAAACGTAGTATAAATCGTAATCTGGAGTTGAAGAGTAGTAATTACTAGACATGTCAACAAAATTAACAGTTGCATTAGCAATTGTAGATCTGCTAGGATTTTGATTCAAAGTTCTAGTTTGTCTATCTGCTCTTTTTTTAGTTGCTTCTTTAAATTTCGAAGTGTTTAATGGAGCTTGTCCAAAAGCACTTGCTACAAATAGCGTACCTGCTAAGATTGAATAAATTTTTTTCATTGTATTGTGTGTTTTATTGTTTAATATAATCTCAAATATAATACTTAAATTTAACAAAAGCATAATCCTTTGATAATTTTTTCCTAATTTAGTGAGAACAATCATTATAAATAAATTAATCAATATGAAAAAAACATTACTTTCTATTTTGACCCTATCAGTTTCCTTAGGAATGATAGCACAATCGAACAATGCAGTACCTAAATCCAGTTTAGATGTAGCTGTAAAGGCAAGCCATAAAGCAGACGGTTCTGAAGCTGTAAGTGGTCCTTTTGCATCAACTCCTATGACTAGAGCAGGAATCACCTCTACTGTAATAGGTAATACTGTATATGATTTACAAACAAACGGAACTAGCCAAAGAAGATTAATCAATCACTCTGATGGAACACTATCAGCAACTTGGACTATGGACAATGGAATTTCTCCATATGCAAATAGAGGAACCGGTTACAACTACAAAAGCGCTACTGCTTGGGGAGCTCTTCCTACTTCTAAAGTAGAATCTACAAGAAATGGATGGCCAGCAATGGCATCTGGAGCAGTTAATAATAATGAGTTTATTATTAGTCACTCTGGATCTGGAGGACTTACTCTTAACAAAAGAAACACAAAAGGTACTGGAGCTTGGAATGAATCTGTTATTCCTACCACTATACCTACAGGATATGATGTATTATGGCCAAGAGCCGTAGTTGGAGGCAGTAAAGATAGTACGCTTCATGTTATTGCTACTGTAAGACACTCTACAACTGGAGGGCCTGCATTTAAAGGATTAACAACTGCATTGGTATATTACAGATCTACAAACCTTGGAACAACTTGGGATATTCAAGATTCTATCTTACCTGGTTTAGATGCTAGCTTCTTTTCTTATGTTGCTTCTGATGCTTACTCTATAGATGCGAGAGGAAACACTGTTGCAATTGCTGCTTACAACTCTTGGGGAGATGTGTTAGTTTTCAAATCTTTAAATAATGGAGATACTTGGACTAAAACAATAGTAAGTGATTTTCCTATCAACAATTATGTAGTAGATGATGGTTCTGATTTTGATGGAGATGGTGCTTTTGATACAATTTTATCTTGTGATGGATCAGGTTCTATGATGATTGATAACTTAGGGGAAGTTCATGTTTTTTATGGATTAGCAAGAGTTTTAGATGCTGATACAATTGACGGAAATACTTCTTATTTTCCTGGAACAAACGGATTAGCATACTGGAACGAAGGTTTTGGACCCGATTCTACTCAAACGATTACTGGAGCAGAAGATTTAGATGGAACAGGAGCTTTAGAAATTGGAACTGTTGCATTGTACCAAGTAGGTTTATCAAGTATGCCAAGTTGTGGAGTTAGTGCAAACAACACTCTATACTTAGTATATTCTGCAGTAGCTGAAACTCATTCGAATGGTGTTCAAGCATACAGACACTTATACATTATGAATTCTACAGATGGAGGAACAACTTGGTCTGATCCTGAAGATTACACTCCAGATTTCGAATATTCAATATACGAAGCTGTTTACCCATCTATGGCTAAGCACGTAGATTCTTCTATTCATATTATATACCAAAGAGATTTTGAACCAGGACATTCTATTTCTGGAGATTTAGATGCTGCATCTAGTCAAGACATTGTTTATTTAAGTGTTGACACTGCTTTGAACGAGCAATTTGCTTCTATCAAAGAAGAAGTAATTAACTACAACATTACTTTATTCCCGAATCCAGCTAATGATGTACTAAACGTTAGTATTTCAACTGAAACTTCTGTTGCTCAAGATTTAACAATTACTTTAATTGATGGTCTTGGAAGAACAGTTAATTCTTTTGGAGACAAATTAATTGGTAACGCTTCTTTATTCTCAATGAATATTTCTGAACTTAAAAACGGAATTTATTTTGTAAGAATCCAATCAGAAACAGGACTTGTTACTAAGTCTTTTGTAAAAAAATAAAAGCATAATTGAATTAATTTCTGAGCCTCACAATTATTTTGTGAGGCTCTTTTTTTTACCTTTGGTTTCAATATAATCTCATGGAAGTTAAAATTTCGGCTGTAATCATCACTTATAATGAAGAAAAGAACATTGAAAGATGTCTTCTTTCTTTAAAAGATATTGTTGATGAAATTGTAGTAGTTGACTCTTTTTCTAAAGATAAGACAGAGGAAATTTGCAACTCACACGGAGCTAAATTTGTTTCTCACGTTTTTGAAGGTCACATTCAGCAAAAAAATTGGGCAATCACCCAAGCAAGCAATAAGATTGTGCTCTCATTAGATGCTGATGAAGCATTATCTGAAGATTTAAAAAAATCTATCCTTGCAGTAAAAAAAGACTGGAAACAGGATGGCTACTCATTTAATAGAATGACAAACTATTGCGGACAATGGATAAAACATGGGCTTTGGTATCCTGATGTAAAATTGCGATTATGGGATTCTACTAAAGGAAACTGGGGAGGAAAAAATCCTCACGACACTTATATATTAAAAGAAAACGCTACACAAAAACACCTTAATGGAGATTTACTTCATTATAGTTATTACACCATTGATGAACACAGACTACAAGCAGATAAATTTGCAAAAATTGCCGCAAAGGCCTATCATGAAGCGGGTAAAAAATCAAGCTTTTTTAAAGTGATCTTTAGTCCAATTTCACGATTTATATCTAGTTACATTATGAATCGAGGATTCTTAGATGGTAAAGCTGGATGGATTATTGCCGTTATATCCTACAAGGAAACTAAGCAAAAATATAAACTACTAAAGAAATTACAAGCTTGTTGAAAATTGTCTTTTCACTTGTTCTAAAGTTTCAAAAATTTCTTCAGACTCAAACGAAGTAACTAATTTCATTCTTAATGGTTTGAAATCAGGAATTCCTTTGAAATAATTGGAATAATGTCTTCTCATTTCTACTACTCCTTCTCTTTCTCCTTTCCACTCCAAAGACATTTCTAAATGTTTTTTTACCACATCTACTCTTTCTTCTATGGAGGGTAATCCCAATTCTTCGCCAGTAGCAATAAAATGTTTTACTTGTTTGAAAAACCAAGGATTTCCTATACTTGCCCTTCCAATCATTACACCATCTACTCCATATCTATTTTTATATTCTACTGCTTTTTGAGGAGTATTAATATCTCCATTTCCAAACACAGGAATATGCATTCTAGGGTTGTGCTTTACTTCAGAAATCAAACTCCAATCGGCTTCGCCTTTGTACATTTGCTTTCTTGTTCTACCATGAATAGAAATTGCTTTTATTCCCACATCTTGTAACCTTTCGGCTACTTCAATAATAAATTTTGTGTCGTCATCCCATCCCAATCTTGTTTTTACAGTTACTGGCAAATGTGTAGATTTCACAATTTCTCTTGTCATCTCCACCATTTTAGGAATATCTTGCAAGATTCCTGCTCCTGCTCCTTTTCCCGCCACTTTTTTTACAGGACAACCATAATTTATATCAATAATATCGGGATTGGCTCCTTGAGTTACTTCTGTAGCTTTACGCATAGACTCAATGTTGGATCCAAAAATTTGAATTCCTACTGGTCTTTCGTACTCAAAAATATCAAGCTTTCTTACACTCTTGGCTGCATCTCTAATCAAGCCTTCTGATGAAATAAACTCGGTATACATTAAATCGGCACCATATTGTTTACACAATGCACGAAATGGTGGGTCACTCACGTCCTCCATGGGAGCAAGTAACAAAGGAAAATCTCCTAATTCTATGTCTGCTATTTTTACCAAAGTTTTATTTTATCTGACCTAATTTGAGACAAATATAATACCTTTGAATCTATGGTTTTAGATTTTACTAAAGGAAAATACGGATTACAGCTAATTCTTCTTCTAATTATTGTGTTAATCAGTGGATTAATATTTCAATTATTGGGAATGGTTGTTATCAATTCTATATATAACTTTGATGTTTCGGCATTATCAGAAGGTAATTCGACACAAATAATAATGGAAACTCCAAATGGTTATTGGATATTTTTCATTTTAATGGTTTTGAATAGCCTGGGTATGTTTATTCTTCCTAGTCTTGTTTTCGCTAATCTAATCAGCAAAAATCCTAGTCAATATCTCATGATTAGTAAAACACGCTCTTTAAACTTCTTGTCTCTGCTTCCTGTTTTTGCATTGGCTGGAGTTGTACTAGTGAGTTTTATGGGAGAATTAAATATGAAACTTAGCCTTCCTGATGTTTTCAAAACCATGGAGAATGATGCAAATGCGCTTATTCAATACATCCTTTCTTTCAAAGATTCTACTCATTTAATTTCTACTCTACTGCTTATGGCGGTCATTCCTGCTTTGGGCGAAGAGTTGTTTTTTAGAGCAGTTCTTCAAAAAGTATTTATCTCATGGACGAAAAAAAACTGGATTGGAATCTTGCTTACTGCCTTTATTTTTAGTGCTATCCACTTTCAGTTTCTTACCTTTCTTCCTCGCTTTTTTATGGGAATCATGTTAGGGTATTTATTTGTTTGGTCCAAAAACATCCTTATTCCAATTCTTGCTCATTTTTTACATAACTCTGTTAGTATTATCGTTTCGTTTTACACAGAAAATCCAGAAATTGAAACTCCAGAAACTAACAACAGTCTTGTTGTTATTCTATCTTTTGTAGTTATGGGAGCTGTGTGTTATGCTTATTATACTTTATCCAAAAAGAATCATGTTTGATAAAACTAAAGCAATAATATTAAAAAAAACTGTGTTGGCTGGCAATGGGGTTATTGTAAAAATGTATACTCAAGAGTTCGGTATTCGTTCTTATTTTGGTCGTGTTTCTAAAAAAAACAAAAATCTCTACCTACCACTTTCTGTGGTAAATATTACGGCATACAACAATCCTAAAAAAAACATTCAGAACATTAAAGATTATGAATTGGATGTTCCGTTAAGATCCATTTATCAAGACATCTATAAATCCAATATTCTCTTATTTCTTAATGAAATTCTAAATCAGGTAATAAAGGAAGAAGAGCAAAACCTTGCTAAATTTAAATTCATTGAAAACAGTTTAATGAGGTTGGAAAACGAAAACCTCTCCATGGATTTTCATTTGGTGTTTTTAATGCAACTTACTCAATTTCTTGGGTTCGAGCCTCAATTAGATTCCGAACAGACATACTTCGATATGGAGGAAGGCGAACTTACTAATGTCATTCCTGTTCATTCCAATTTTTTAGATGAAAAAGAATCTATCCTTTTCAAATCACTCTATGAAACTGCATTTGGTATAAAACAAGCTACCAATTTTGATAATAAGTCAAGAAAAAGAGTGCTTCAAATCCTGGTTACTTACTACAAATACCATACTGATATGAGAGATTTAAAATCGCTACAAGTCTTAGAAACCATTTTTAATTAAATAGCATAATTGGATTAATTAATCTAGTAACCTTATCTTTATCCTCAATTATAACTGTAACTTAAAATGAAACTAAAATACATCCTACTTCCTTTGTTACTTATTTCTGCAAACTCTTGCCAAATGAGTGAGAAAAAAGAAGAAATAAACACCCAACCCGAAGAGGCAAAAATACAAACCAAACTGCCAAAAAACATCATATTGATGATAGGAGACGGAATGGGAATTTCTCAAATTACTGCAGGTATGTATGCCAACAATAGTTATTTGAATTTAGAAAGATGTAAAGTAATTGGACTGATTAAAACTCATTCGGAAAATGATTTAATTACAGATTCTTCTGCTGGAGCTACTGCATTTGCCACTGGTAAGAAAACCAAGAACGGAATGGTTTCTCAAGCAATGAAAGACAGTGCCGACCTCAAAACTTTTATAGAATATGCAGAAGAAGACAAAAAAGCCACAGGAATTGTTGTCACAAGTACAGTAACTCATGCAACACCTGCTTGTTTTTACGCTCATTTTCCAAGAAGATATAACGCAAACGGACCTATCTCCGAACAATTTATGGGAAAAGGAATAGATGTTTTAATTGGTGGAGGAAGACATTATTTTGAAAACAGAAAAGACGGTAGAAATTTATTGACTGAGTTGAAAGAAGATAATTACACGGTTTTAGATACAATGACACAAGAATTTGACACCAAAGAAATTGATAAACTTGTTTATTTATACTCTCCGCGTCAGCCAGGAAAATTAGTTTTTACAAAAGGAGACGAACACCCTTCTAGAGGACCAATTTTGCCTTTGGCTACAGAAAAAGCATTGGAAGTATTGAAGAAAGATACCAATGGATTTTTTATGATGGTAGAGGGCTCTCAAATAGATTGGGGTGGACATAACAATGACTCGGAATACATTATAAATGAAGTAAAAGATTTTGACAAAGCGATAAAAAAGGTATTGGATTTTGCTGAACTAGATGGTGAAACATTAGTTATAATCACTGCCGATCACGAAACAGGTGGGTATGCTATAATTGATGGAAATAAGGATGGTACACAAATGAAAGGTGGTTTTTCTACAGAACACCACAGTGCATCTATGATTCCTGTTTTTGCTTTTGGAAAAGGAGCAGAAGAGTTTGCAGGGATATATGACAATACAGAGATTTTTAATAAAATGATGAAAGCATTTTCATTATCAAGTAACTAAACTATGGCAGAAGATTTAAATTTTTCAGGAAATACATCAAAAGAAGAAACTTACAAGGAACTAATTCCTCAGTTGAAAGCATTAATCACTGGAGAAGATGATTTAATTGCCAACTTAGCCAACCTTTCTGCTGGACTAAAAGAGGCGTTTAATTTTCTTTGGGTAGGTTTTTATGTGGTAAAAAACAATGAATTAGTTTTAGGACCGTTTCAAGGTCCTGTAGCTTGCACAAGAATTCAGAAAGGAAGAGGAGTGTGTGGTACGGCTTGGGAAAAAGCAGAAACGTTAATCATTCCGGATGTAAATAAATTTGAAGGACACATAGCTTGTAGTTCTCATTCGCAATCAGAAATTGTGATTCCCATTATAAAAAATAATGAAGTTGTTGCTGTACTTGATGTAGACAGCTCTAAATTAAATGACTTCGATACTATAGATGAGCAGTTTTTATCTATCTTAATGAACGAAATAACCTTCTAAAACTAATAAGAAATTGAAATTTTTACAAATAATCACTTTTATAGTAACCGTAATTCTATTCCAGAGTTGTGCACAAATATCTGCACCAACTGGAGGACCTGAAGATATTACTCCCCCTCAATTAGATTCAGCAGGAACGTTTCCCGCTAATTATTCAACTCTGTTTTCTGGAGACAAAATTATCCTTTCATTTGATGAATATTTTGTTCTTAAGAACCCAACAGCAAATGTGTTTTTCTCGCCCAGTCTAGAGGAAGATCCTGAATTCTTAACTGCAGGAAAAACGCTAACTATTCTTCTGAAGAATAAACTGAAAGAAAATACGACTTATACAATCAATTTTGGTGATGCTATTTCTGATTTCAACATGGGAAATCAAATTCCTGATTTTAAATATGTGTTTTCTACCGGAGACTTTTTAGATTCTATGGCAACATCTGGAACTGTGTTGGATGCTTATACAGGAGTACCAAAAGAAGATATATTTGTTATGTTATATGAAGACCTTAGTGACTCTGTGGTTACAAACTCCAAGCCTGTTTATTACGCAAAAACGAATAAAGAAGGCCTTTTTAATATCAATTACATAAAGGCAGGGACTTACAAAATGGCAGCTTTAGAAGATAAAAACAGAAATTTCAAGTATGATTTGCCAAATGAATTAATTGGTAGCATAGAATCTCCTTTAAATTTAAAAGACACCAATTTTCTGAACGACATTGCAATCTCTGTATTTGAAAGAGATCATGAGAAACAAAGAATAAACTCAAAACTCTATACGTTCCCAGGGAAACTTTCTTTAGAGTTTCAAAGATCAGCAGACACTGTTTTGGTCATGGATAAAGATGGAAAACCATTAACATATCACTCTTTAGAGTACTCTAAAAACAGGGATTCACTTATTGTTTGGAAGCCTCAAATTGAAAATATTAAAAATGAATTAAAGATAAGGCTAGACACCACAAACAAAGTTTATAATATTTATAGCTATGTAAAACCAAGAACAGATACTGCACTAACAGTAGTTTCGATTACAAAATCTATTGAAAAGCTAAGTCCTGTTATAATCACTTTTGACAGGCCTCTAGCCCATCTTAACACTGATTTAATAGGAATGTTTCAAGACTCCACCTTAGTTCGTTTAGACGGGCATAAAATAGAAGGAAGAAAATTGTTTCTCTTTTTTAAGAAAGAAGAGGGACTAAATTACAAATACAACTTTTTACCGAACGCATTTGAAGACATATTTGGATATAAAAATAGCGATACACTTACTAATTTTATCTCAATAAGAAAATCTGACTCTTACGGAATATTTTCTTTAAAGTTGGTAGCCAAAGATGCTTCCTCTTATCTTATTCAATTGATGAACGAAAAAGGGGACCTACTGAGCGAACAAAAGACTAATGGAAGCGGAACAGTTTCTTTTGAAAAATTGGAGCCAGGAAAATATAAAGTAAAGGCCATACAAGACAAGAACAAGAATGGCAAATGGGATACAGGAGACTACTACAAAAAACTAAAACCAGAACAGGTGTATTTTTTAAATGTTCCTATAGAAATACGTTCCAATTGGGAAGTGGTTGAAACTTGGGAACTCAAGTAGAATTAATATTTAAATCATTGAAATACAAAAAAGTAATAATTTTATTTTTATTTAGTTTAATAATTATAGTGTCCATTGCATCTATAAAGTCTCTATCTCATGTACAGCAATTAGGGTTTGGATTACTATCTATAAAAGAGATAACCGATTGGAAATCTAATAGAAATAAACCTGTAGATGGTATTGTAAACATTGGCCCAGGTTTGTATCAAATCTTAGTTAACAATAAAATCCCATTGAACCAACTAACAGTAAAAAGTCGCCTTTTTGATTACTGTGGCGGATCTCAAAACGCAACACATTCTATTAGTATAGAAAGTCCAAATAGCAATTTGTGCATAAGATTGCGGTACGATATTTTTGAAGGCAACTATCACATTGTGGGTTACACAGGTTCAATTGAATAAATTATAAATAGTCTAAAAAAATAACTCATTTTTCTCTCTCTTTTACTTTTTTTTGTAGGAAACCCAAATGAGCGTTTAACAAGGTTTAATTGAGAATATTTCAATTAACAAGGTTTCCATCCATAGCAAGAATGACATTTAAAAAGGATAAAAATTAAAACACAAAAAAAGCACCTTATTTTCATAAGGTGCTTTTTAATAATTTTTATATAAAGCTTTTAGCTTTTCAATGCTTCTGCTCCACCAACAATCTCAAGGATTTCGTTAGTAATTGCTGCTTGTCTTGCTTTGTTATAAGTCAATTTAAGGTCAAATAGCATATCTCCAGCATTATCAGTTGCTTTGTGCATGGCTGTCATTCTTGCTCCGTGCTCTCCAGCTACAGAATCCAATACAGCTTTGTACAATTGAATCTTAAGTGATTTAGGCACTATATCTTCAATTATTCTTTCTTTAGAAGGTACAAATATGTAATCTGCATTACTTGTTGATGTAGCGTCTTCTTCTATAGTCTCTATAGGTAAGAATTGCTCTGTCAATACTTTTTGATTACCTGCATTGATAAAGTGATTATAAACCAATACAACTTTATCTACTTTTTCTTCTCTGTACATTTTCATTATCAATTCAGAAACTTCAGAAACTGAATTATAATTTAAATTGTTGTACAATTCTTCTAAGCCTGTAGGTATTTCAGAAAGATTACTATCTACATAATTCTTGTTTGAAAACTCCTGTGCTTTTTTCCCAATTGCTAAGAAATGAATGTTGGCAGATTTATATTCTTCTGACAAAAACTTCACTCTTTTAATCACATTGTTATTAAAACCACCACATAAACCTCTATTCGAAGTTACTGCGACAAACAATACATTTTTAATTTCTCTTTCTTGAGAGTAAACTCCTTCTGAACTATCCAAACTTGCACTTAAGTTAATTTGAATTTCTTGAAGTTTATTGGCATACGGTAATAATTGTGTAACTGCATCTTGAGCTCTTTTAAGCTTAGCTGCCGATACCATCTTCATTGCAGAAGTAATCTGCATTGTAGAGTTTACCGAGGTAATCCTATTTCGTATTTCTTTTAAATTAGCCATTTTCTTTAGATATAAGATAATAAAAGAAAGACATAAGAGCAATGAATTAAATTCTTTGCTCTTGTTATTGCCTTTTACTTATATTTTCCGTTTTTAAAGAGTTTCAAGATACAATCTTGACTCTTAACTCTTGTTTCTAATCTCTCTTATTAGTACTTAGCACTTAATTCTGCTGCAACTGCTGTCAATACATCTGTTGCTTCATCTGTGTATTTACCAGACTGCAATATATCTAATGTATCTCTATGCTTTGCTTCTAAGTAAGCTATATACTCTTCTTCAAATTGCTTTACTTTATTAACTGGAACATTTCCAATTAATCCTTTAGTACCAACATAAAGAACAGCAATTTGGTGCTCTACAGATAATGGAGAACCTTCGTTTTGTTTTAACAACTCTACGTTTCTTGCTCCTTTGTCCAATACTGCTTTTGTACTTGCATCTAAATCAGATCCAAATTTAGCAAATGCTTCTAATTCTCTGTACTGTGCTTGATCTAGTTTCAATGTACCAGCCACTTTTTTCATTGACTTAATTTGTGCATTTCCTCCTACTCTTGATACAGAAATTCCTACGTTAATTGCAGGTCTTACTCCTGAGTTAAATAAATCTTGCTCTAAGAATATTTGACCATCCGTAATAGAAATTACGTTTGTTGGAATATATGCAGATACATCTCCTGCTTGAGTTTCAATAATTGGCAATGCCGTAATTGATCCTCCTCCTTTTACCATACCTTTCATAGATTCTGGTAAATCATTCATGTTTTTTGCAATCTCATCAATTTCGATAACTTTTGCTGCTCTCTCAAGTAATCTTGAGTGCAAGAAAAATACATCTCCAGGATAAGCCTCACGACCTGGTGGTCTTCTTAATAGTAGAGAAACTTCACGGTAAGCTACTGCTTGTTTAGATAAATCATCATAAACAATCAATGCTGGTCTACCAGTATCTCTAAAAAACTCTGCTATTGCTGCTCCAGTAAATGGTGCATAATATTGTAATGGTGCTGGATCTGATGCATTAGCTGCTACGATAGTCGTGTAAGCCATTGCTCCCGCTTCTTCTAATTTCTTTACGATTCCCGCAACTGTAGAAGCTTTTTGTCCTATCGCAACATATACACAATATACAGGTTCACCTTTATCAAAAAATTCTTTTTGGTTAATGATTGTATCAATAGCTACAGTTGTTTTACCTGTTTGCTTATCTCCAATGATTAACTCTCTTTGTCCTCTTCCTACAGGAATCATAGCATCAATGGCTTTAATTCCAGTTTGTAATGGTTCAGTTACCGGTTGTCTGTAAATTACACCTGGTGCTTTTCTTTCGATTGGCATCTCGTATAAATCACCTTCTATTGGTCCTTTACCATCAATTGGGGCACCTAACGTATCTACAACTCTTCCAACAATACCTTCTCCTGTTTGGATAGATGCAATTTTCTTAGTTCTTTTTACAGTTGCTCCCTCTCTCACTACTGGAGAAGTCCCCAATAATACAGCTCCTACATTATCTTCTTCAAGGTTTAGTACAATTGCTTGTAGTCCATCTTCAAATTCGATAAGCTCACCTGATTGTACATTAGACAATCCGTGAATACGAGCTACTCCATCACCTACTTGTAATACAGTCCCTACTTCTTCTAATTGAGCTTCAGTTTTGAACCCTGAAAGTTGCTCTTTTATTATTGCAGATACTTCTGCTGGTTTTATTCCTGCCATTTTATTTGTTATGTAATGGTTATATTAATTTAATGAAATCTCTTTTCTCAAATTCTTAAACTTAGTTGCAACACTTGCATCTATTTGCTTATCCCCTACTTTTACAATAAATCCACCTATCAAAGCTGGGTTAATCGTTTCTACAATCTCTACCTTCCCATCATGCTTAAGCAAAGCTAAGACATTTTTTAATTGCTCTTCATCCAATTTAGATGCAGAAACAACTTCTGCAGAAACAATATTCTTGTTTACTTTATATTGAGCAATAAATTGTTCTGATATTTCTGACAATAAATCAGTTCTTTTATTCTTCGCTATTAAGTTGATGAAATTCATAGAATCTACATCAAATTGATTTGCGAAAAGTGCAGTGAAAATGTTTTTCTTTTCTTCTTCCTTTATTACAGGATTTTTAATTAATGAACGTAAATCAGCACTTTCATTAATAGTTTCAGATAGAACTTGCATATTTCCATACACTGCATCCAAGTTCCCTTTTTCAAGAGATAACTCTAATAATGCTTTTGCGTAACGGTTTGCTGTTTTACTGTTTTTCATGTTGGCTAATTTGAGTGATTAGTTTAAGTTTACTTCCTCTACTAATTCGTTTACCAATTGTTTTTGTTTATCATCTCCAGAAAGACTTCCTTTTACCACTTTCTCAGCTATATCTATAGATAATGCTGCTACTTGGTTTTTCAATTCAGTCATTGCCGACTTTCTTTCTGTATCAATTGCAGCTTTCGCTTTAGCAATCATTTTATCTCCTTCAGAAACTGCTTCTTCTTTTGCTTTTGCAATGATATCAGCTTTCATTTCTCTTGCTTCTTTCATCAAAGAATCTCTCTCTTCTCTAGCTTCGTTCAACAATCTTTCGTTAGTTGAAGTTAGGTTAGCCATCTCTTTCTTTGCTTCTTCAGCTGCATTCAATGCACTTGAGATACTTTCTTCTCTTGTACTTACTGCACTTAAAATTGGCTTCCAAGCAAATTTTCTTAATAAGATCAATAGTATGATAAACGATAAGGTTGTCCAAAATATTAAACCTACGCCTGGTGTTACTAAATTCATATTCTTCTTTTATTTATTATTAAAAACTTTACAAATAATTGCTCTGTAACCAACCGTTACAGAGCAACTAATTAATTTACTGGTTGTATTTCCTTATGCAATCAAAGAAACTACAATACCAAATAATCCTGCACCTTCAATAAGTGCTGCTGCGATAATCATAGCTGTTTGGATTTTAGATGCTGCTTCTGGTTGTCTAGCGATACCTTCCATGGCTGCGCCACCGATTTTACCAATTCCTAGTCCAACTCCGATTACTGCTAATCCTGCTCCAATTGCTGCTAATGTTCCTGTCATGTTATTTGTTTTTTGTTGTTATTAATAATTCTTTTTTAAACTTCGTTCAATTCTGTTTCGTGTCCATGACCATGGTCATCTACTGCTACTCCAATAAATAAAGCAGTTAATAGTGTAAACACATAAGCTTGTAGTACTGCTACTAATAATTCCAATACCGAAATAAATAACACCAATAACATAGAAGGAATACCCATCCATTCTGATTGGAAAATAAATATTAACGATACTAAACTTAAGATTATAATGTGACCTGCTGTGATGTTTGCAAACAAACGAATCATCAAGGCAAATGGTTTAGTAAACATTCCAATAATTTCTACTGGTATCATCAATGGTTTCAACCAATGTGGCACTGGTGGCCAAAAAATATGTTTCCAGTATTCTTTGTTTCCGTTCATTGCAACTACAACCATAGTTACACAAGCCAATACTAATGTTACTGCAATATTTCCTGTTACGTTTGCTCCTCCAGGAATTAACCCCAAAAGGTTCAATACCCATATAAAGAAAAAGATGGTAAGTAATAAAGGAGTGAATTTTTTGTATTTCTTTTCTCCAATGTTTGGCAATGCAATATCATCTCTTACAAATAGAACTAATGGCTCCATCCATCCTGTAATTCCTGTAGGAATTCCTCCGTTCTTCTTGTAACTACTAGCGACTCTTGTAAAGATTAAAAAGATAATAATCATTGCTAAAAAGATTCCTACCACATTTTTTGTGATTGAGAAATCCCAAGGCTTAGCATTAAGTACCGCATGACTTCCTTCTTCTTCAGAATGCTCTATGTATGATCCGTGGTGAGCTTCTTCTGATGCATAGTATATACTACCGTGCATTTTTACGAATTTCTCTCCGTTTTTCTCTACTACAACTTTCCCTTCGTCATCATGTTTAAATTCACTTGACATGAAAGACACTAGTCCATTATCTGTATATAAGATAATTGGTAATGGGATAGAAGCGGCATGTTTGTGCCCTTCTTCATCTTCTGTATCCCAGAAATGCCACTCATGTGCATCAGAAATATGATGCATAATCGCAGGAACCGGATTATACTTCTCCGTTTTGTCTTCGGTTTTCGTTTCAGTTGCACTTGCATTCAAGTTGTAAAAACTTAGAATAAAAATGGTACTTAAAAAGGCTATTTTTTTCAACATTATCTATGATTCCTTTAAATTTTATGCAAATGTAGACAATCTTTTATTTATCCAAAAATAATTAAGACTGTTTATTTAAGCTTTAATAGCTAATCCTTTTTTGGGTGAAGTAACTTTAGTGTGTTATATGACAAGAATAACACATAGCCAAAATATACTGCAGCATAATGAATACCAATAGGTTTAGGCTTGTCAAAAAGTTTTATCATGACTAAAATAAGAGTGGCAGAAACTAACATTTTTAGGGTAGAAACAGCCAAAAATGCAAACCCAATTTTATTGGGGTCATATATTGAAGTAGCAATCAAAAGACATGCTCCTCCAAAAGTTAATCCGAATAATACCACATGTACTAGTACAATATCGGCTATACTTATTTGATTTAAGAGTGAGTTTATTCCTAAATGGAGTAAGAATACTACGATAAAAAAAAGGAAGGTTTGGAAAAATGATTTTTTGTACATGGCTTATTTATTTAAATTTGAAACTTCTTTTAATACAAGGTATAATCCTGCAAAAACTCCTATTAATGAAAAGAGAATTGTCATCCAAGGAGTTTCCAACTGTAGTTTGGAATCTAAGTATTTGCCTAAATAAGCTCCACCCACAATAAAAACCAGCATCTGTATTCCTATAGATGAGAATTTAGCAAAGGCATTTACCTTATTCTTTGCCGAATTATCATTTTTCTTTGTCATCAGGAAGGTTTTTTGTAACTACAAAAAAAATAACTGCAGCCATAGCTACCAAAATTATCGTGATAAAAGGAAAACTAGATCCTACATACCTATCGCAAAGAATTCCTCCGAAGAGAGCCGCTACGAATAAAAAATACAGTGGTGTTTTGTCCATTAAGATTGTGTTGTGGCAACTGAAGTAGACATAGAAGTTAATCCATTGTGCTCTGCTCCTGTTTCCATTGATAGTTTTTGTGTTGTTACATCTCCTATTATTTTGGATGTACTTTTTAAAGATAACAAACCACTTACTGCAATATTTCCAACAATCTCGCCTTCAATCTCTGCACTTTCGCATTTAATTTCACCTTCTATTCTCCCTTTTTCTCCCAATACAAGTTTTCCTTTCACTTTTAGGGTTCCTTTTATGATCCCGTCTACCCTTATATTGGTTTGCGAATCTATATCTCCTACAATTTGTGTGTGCTCAACTATTTTATTTAGCGAATCCGCTACAACATTATTATTTGACTTTGCCATTCCTTATTTAAAATTTGATAACAAATATACTTATTTCACAGAATTTCTATGGTGTTAAAGAAAGTTAAAAACCATAGCAGAAATAAAATGAGATAGAAATATGTTTAACTTTATCGCAATAACAAGCCATGAAATTGAATCTTAAAACAATAGTCGTACTCATAAGCTCTGCCATCATTGGGCTTATAATTGTCCAAATAATATGGATAAACAGTGCGATTGAGGTAAGAAAATCACAGTTTGACGAGGAAATAAGGAGTTCCTTGGTGGAGGTGACTAAACAAATTCCCATTGTGGTAAGGGCGAACCAAGAAGCCAAATACTACCAAAGACAAAAACAACTAGACCCTAATGTAACTGAGCTTAACCAGCTAATTAGCGCCATGTTGGAAAACACTCCTTTTCAACCAGTTTCTGAAAAAATTACGGAAAAACAATTGGACTCCTTAATCAGAAAAGAAATGATAAAACGTGGTATTAATACCGAATATGTTTTTGGGGTATATGATGCCACCACAGGTGCTTCTTTATATGAACAAGATAGTTTAACCCAATGTTTCAATAAGCAACTTATTACAGAAGGAATAAATATTCAATTTTTTGTAGATGATTATATGTTTAAGCAGCCTTTTGTAAGTATTTTCTTTCCAAAGAAAAACGGTTACATTTTCCGAAAAATGTTCATGATATTAAGTATTTCTTTACTACTTATTCTTACTGTTATTTATGCCTTTTACTTTACCTTAAATACAATTTATAAACAAAAGCAACTCTCCGAGATAAAGAATGACTTTATAAACAACATGACCCATGAGTTAAAAACTCCCATCTCTACTATTCAGCTAGCTTGCGAAGCGCTTACAGACTCGGACATGAATACCCCAGAGATGCAAGGTACATTTATCTCTATGATAAAAGACGAGAACACCAGACTAAAAGGACTGGTAGATACCGTGCTTAAAACTGCTATACTAGACAAGGGACAAGTAAAACTAAACAAGGAAGAAATAAACCTACTGGATGTATTGAAAAGAGTAAAAGACAATTTCTCTCTCAAGATATCGCAGCTGGGTGGTGAAATAAGGATAAAGAATGAATTGCCTGAGTTAATTTTTGAAGGAGATAACCAACATATGACCAATGTGTTTCAAAACTTGATTGATAATGCAATCAAATATTCTTCAGAAATTCCTAAAATCACAATATCTACTCTTAAAACGATTGACAACTATATAATAACTGTTACCGATAATGGGATTGGGATAAGTAAGGAGAACCTCGATAAAATATTTGAGAAACTATACCGTGTACCTACGGGAGATTTACATAATGTAAAAGGATTTGGGCTTGGGCTCAACTATGTAAAATCTATCATAGAATTACACGGAGGAAATATCACTGTAAAAAGCACTAAAGACAAAGGAAGTTCGTTTATCATAACACTTCCCTTGAAAAAATAAATTATTACCAAAAACTACAAACAAATGGAAACTACAAAAATACTACTAGCCGAAGATGATCCTAATTTAGGAATGCTATTGAGTAAATTCATTAGAGCAAAAGGCTACCAATGTACTTTGAGCGTAGATGGAGAAGAAGCCTACAAAGCTTTTACTTCCGATACATTTGATTTTGTAATACTAGATGTAATGATGCCAAAAAAAGATGGTTTTGCAGTGGCAGCAGACATAAGAGGAATAGACAAAGATGTTCCTATCTTGTTTCTTACAGCAAAGAGCATGAAAGAAGACAAACTAAAAGGATTTGAATTAGGTGCAGACGATTACCTTACAAAACCATTCAGCATGGACGAGTTAATGGCCAGAGTAAATGCCATTCTTAAACGCACCAACAAACAAGAAGAAAACCATTTATACTCTATCCATAATTATCTGTTTGATTTTAATACTAGGATTCTTTCTTTTCAGGGGAATGAGCAAAAATTGACAACCAAAGAGAGTGAACTGTTTAAAATCTTGTGTAAAAATATAGGAAAAGAAGTAGATAGAAACGATATGCTAAAAGCAGTGTGGGGAGACGACAACTATTTTAATGGAAGAAGTATGGATGTGTACATCACCAAACTTAGGAAATACCTAAACCAAGACGATAAAGTGGAAATTGTGAACATACACGGAAAAGGATTTAAACTAATGGTAAAGTAATTTAAATTCACTCCTTATATATATACGAATATTTGTGATGCCTGAAGGATGGAATATTGATGTGATTTCACTGATGCGCAACAACAACAAATAATTTTTAATTCGGCCAATCGTTTCATAAGAAATGATTGGCCGTAGTTTTTAGAGCTCGTTTGAATAATGTTCTATTTTCCCTTTCTCAATAATTTCCCTCTTTAGTTATAATGAAAAGCAATAAATATTACCTCTTTTACCAAAAAAACGTCCTTAAAATAACTCAATAGATGATTTCTAATGAACGGAATGGAAATTGAAGTGTACAGAGTAGTACAATTACTAATTTCAAAAACCGAATCGCTATGGAAATCAAAAAAACAAGAAAGGCTAGCCTTGAAAACAAGAAAAAAAGTATTTTTTTATTTGGACTTTTAACCTCATTAGGATTATTACTAATGGCATTTGAATGGTCTAATTATGATGTAAACTACACTTTACCAACTATGGAAGTAGGTGTACTGATAGAACATGAACCCGTACTGGAAGATGTTGAGATACTGAGACCAAAACCAGTAAAAAAACAACCCGTAACCCAAAAAACGATTATTGATGAATATGAAAAAAAAGAAATTGAGGAAGATACTACGCAATTATTAGTAATAACAGACCCAATAGTTGACCCTGTTATAGGAATAGACACTGCTCCTTTGTTTATTGACCCACCCAAAATCATTTCTCTACCTCCTGTAGATTACGCAGAAAAAATGCCAGAATACCCAGGTGGAGATGCAGAAATGTTTAAAGATTTAGCTAAAAACTTATCGAAAAACAATGTTGGAGTAAGCGGAAAAGTTTTTGTAGAGTTTGTGGTAGAAATGGATGGATCTATTTCTTCTGCTAAAATAAAGAGAGGAATCCATGATATAATAGATAGAGATGCACTGAAAGCCGTTCTTAAACTAAAAAAATGGGAACCTGGCGAACAAAACCACAAACCTGTGAGAGTAAGATTAGTGTTACCAATAAACTATGTTGTGAGATAAACCTCTAATTAAAAACAAAGTAATGACTACCCTCTGCGAAAAATTAATTTCACAGAGGGTTTTTGATTTAATTTAATCACTATCACATTTTTTAACAGTTTCTATTGGCTTATACATTATTAAATTATTACATTTGGCCTTAACCTTAAAAAATATATATGATGAAAAATTTACTTTTAACACTTTTTACTGTACTTATCGCAAGTGCATCATTTGCTCAACACGATTTACAAATCGAATTAAGATCTCCAATGGGAACTGAAGGAGGAACTGATAGCCAAATGGATATTACAATTAGAAACAATGGTACAACTACTATCCCTTCTGGAGATACATTGTTGTTAGCAGTTGCTTACGGAGCTGATGTTTATAGCTTTTATAACTTTACAGCTAACAGATACAGCATCAGAATTTTGACTGCTGCTTTAGCACCAAACGATACGCTACACGATACTTCTCCATTAATTACTTACGGAACTTACCCTTCTACAGCAACTGCTGTAACAGTTTGTTCTTTTGGATATGTACTAAACAGTACTGACACAGATTCTACAAACAATCTTGATTGTTATACTTGGAATGTTTCTTTAGTTGGAACTGATGAAATTACAATGAAAGATGAAGTAAATGCATTTGTTTCTTACGGAGCATTAAACTTGACTTCTACAACTAACGATAACTACTCTTATTCTGTATATTCTATGTCAGGACAAGTAATTACAGAAGGTAACTTTTCTAACAACAAAAATGTTGATATGAATGGTGTTGCTAAAGGAGTTTATGCTGTAGTTATATCTAACGGAACAGAAAAAATCACTAAAAAGGTTGCTATCCAATAAGGATCTTCTTTTTAATTAAGATTAAAAAAAATCCCCTTGTGAATATTTCGCAAGGGGATTTTTTTGTCTGATTTTTTTTTAAAAGCTTGAGGTAAAATGAAGTAATTCGCAAAATATTAACTATATTGGTTTTGTAAACGTATCTATGTTATGAAGAAACTACTATTTATACCCTTATTTTTACTAATTGGTTTTTCTTGCAAAAAAGCAGAAGTGAGAAAAGGAATTGAAGGAAAGTGGATTCTAAAAAGCATGGAAACAAGTTGGAACGACAGAAGTGATTTTATTGGGACAGGTATCGCAGTTTGGAATTTTGGTAATTGTTCAAATAAAATGAATAGAAAAACAGATTGTACTATGACAAAATATGGTTACGAACATACTTATAAAATCATAAAAGGAGGGCAGAAAGTGTTAATAGATGAAACCACCTATAATGTATATATAAATTGGGATGATATGGTGCTTATTAAAGGAAACAGTTCTAAAAGTGGAACCACATATACTTTTATTAGAAACTAAAAAAGTGAGCCAAATTACTTTAGCTCACTTTTTCATCTGTCATTCCTTTGAAGAAAGGAATCTATAACTCGAGAATCACATTTCATAAATACATAGATTCCTGCCTTCGCAGGAATGACACATAATTTATGTGGAAATCAGCTCCAATCTTTTGCCAAATCATTCCAATCAGGATTCTCTGCGTTTATAAGATTATTTTTCCATTCTCTTTTCCATGTTTTTATCTGCTTTTCTCTTTTTATTGCTTTTTCAACATTATTATGTTTCTCGAAATAAACTAAATTGATGCAGTTGTATTTATTCGAAAACCCAACAACCTCTTTACTTTTATGTTCAAATATTCTTCTTTGCAAATTATTTGTAACACCTATATAAATAGTTGATTTATTATTACTTGAAAGAATATACAAGTAGT
Organism: uncultured Flavobacteriales bacterium; assembly: GCA_964021785.1. Classification (GTDB taxonomy): domain Bacteria; phylum Bacteroidota; class Bacteroidia; order Flavobacteriales_D; family CAJJDF01; genus CAJJDF01. The sequence continues at coordinate 176 of CAXIAX010000026.1, read as the reverse complement.
AGGTCTTCATAGATTGTTAGTTTTTATTACAAATGTAATTCCTAATGCTTAGATTCCTTCCGTAGTTTATCTTGAGCGATAGTCGAAAGGCAGGAATGACAAAGAAAAAATCCCTTTCCAGACAATGCTAAAAAGGGATTTGATATTGTGAAATTCACTTCTCTTTACAAACTCCC
>CAXIAX010000025.1:0-30028 GCA_964021785.1 uncultured Flavobacteriales bacterium | reverse complement strand
GTAAAAGGAAAGTGTTTGTTTTATGTTCTCGTACACACTAGGGAGTTTTTATATCCCTAAAGTTACAAAATTACTTCAAAAATATAGTGCCTGGGTGATACTCTAGAAATTCTTTTTTAATTAATAATCTTTAACTTATTTCAGAACTTCTATAAATTCAGCAACTACATGCATTTCATGAGCATTTTCATTGTCAATAATTATGTCTTTATATTTAGGGTCGTATGAGTTTGGTTTTAAAACAATCTCCTTGTGTTCGTAGCCTTCTTCAGAAATGTTTTTCTGACTAGAATATGTTTTTACTGTGAAAGCAGAATTGTAATCAGGGTCTTGTTTGTCGTAATTTTCAATCAATAAAATTTTACCTGAACGTGAGCCTACCGGATTTTTTTTGAAAATACAAATTGACCCATTTGGTATTCGTTTATTCATAGATTCTCCCATTACTTTACAGGCAAAGTAATCTGAATTTAAAGTATATTTTTCAGGGACATTAATTTGGGAGTACGTTTTTTCAGATTGAATTTCGCTAAAACTACCGGCAGCAGCATAAAAATCATAAAATGGAATTGTAAAATTACTCTCCAATAATTGGTCCTCAATTGACTCGTCTTTAGTAGCTTTTTGTTCTTTTGTTTCGTCTGAAATACTATTGTTAGAGGTGATATATTTGTATAAATCTTCCTTTATTGGTTCTTCTAATTTAAATTTGAAATGAACAATTGGTTTTTTTGAATCAGGCATTTCTGCTTGTTCAATTGAATTTGGAATAATTGAACAATCTCCCATGAAATAAAAATCGGTTCCTTCTGCATCCTCTTTTTTAACAAAAAGTAAAATTCGTTCCGAGTTTATTACGTTTTTTATTTCATTGCTTTCAATTTTTCTATTTGACCTTGATTCCCATGCGAAAACTGAAGGGTTGACAAAGTAATCGTTATAGTTTATTGAATCTTCAATTTCATGTGACTTATGGTAAGTTACAAAGCAAGGCGTAATATTTTCTTTTGTTCTGTATCCATATACAGTTGCACTAATATCTACATCCCAATTTAATAATCGACAAACATCTTTACGGCTATATTTATTATATAGAAGTAATCCATTTTTAAAATTTTCATTTTTAAAATTTTCAGTAAATGTTTTGATAGAATAATTTACAGAATCCAATAAGAATTTTTTAAAATCAGGTTGATTTAAAAATTCTAAAAAGCTATTGTGAAACATTAATGTTTCATTTTTTTTGACAATTATTTCTTTGCTTTTTCTAATAAAGTTGAAGTTTAAATTGTTTATGCATGACTCAATAGTCTTATTAGAAAGTTCATATCCGTATTCTGTAAATATTTCTTTTTTAAATGTATCTGTTTTTAAATCATTGGATTGGATTAGTTTTTTTAGAATATAACTTTCTTCAATTCTTTTTGCATTATTGATTTCTCTTGAGAAAAGTTCTAATAATTCAATTTGTTCCTTTTTTAAAAGTGATTCGAAGTCTTTATCAACTTTTGAAACGAAGTTGTAGTATGATTTTGAATACTCTACGAATAAATAAGGGTCTCTAGATTCATTTAATAAAAAGTCATTCATCATAGGGGTTCTTCCTAAACGATATTTCATTAAGTTGTAATCTTTTTTCAAATCACTCAAAAGTCTCATGTTGGCGGAGTCTATTGATTTAAAAATTTTTTCTTTAGATATTTCGTCAAAATTGACAGTTGAAGAGCCAGGTATTATTTTGCTTCCTTCAGAAATCAACTTTCTTAACGTGTCTTTGTTGAATGATGTATCTCCATATAATGCTACAGGTATCAGATAGTTGTTGTTGTGATTTCCAATGAAGTCTACTATGGTTAAGAAGTCTTTTCCTTCTGATTTCCTTAAGCCACGACCTAGTTGTTGTACAAATATTATAGCAGACTCAGTGGGTCTAATCATTAATATTTGATTGATTTTTGGAATGTCGATACCTTCATTAAATATATCGACAGTAAAGATGTAATCAATTTTTTCATTTAAATCATCAGACTCTAAACAATGAATAGCGTGCACTCTTTCAGATTCGGAGTTTTCTCCCGAAAGAGCAATACTTTTTAGTCCTTTCTGATTAAATTTTTCTGAGAGTAATTTAGCCTCTGCATTTCTTGAGCAAAAAACAAGACCTCTGGTTATGCCATTGTGAGTTCCGTACAGTTGTGCTTTTTCAATTATGTTAGAGACTCTTTCGTCACTAGCCAATAGATTAAAGTCTTTTGTGTTTTCTAATGTTTCATTATTAACTTTTAAGTCAGTTATACCGAAGTAGTGAAATTGACATAGCATTCCTTCTTCCATAGCTTTGTTTAGTCGGATTTCATAAGCTATGTTGTGGTCGAACAAACTAAAAATGTCGTTTCCATCAGTACGCTCTGGTGTTGCAGTCATTCCTAACAAAAAGTCAGGTTCAAAATAATCTATTAATCTTAAGTAAGAATCTGCACCAGACCTATGCGATTCATCAATAATGATATAGTCAAAATGATTTTTATTGAATTTCGTCAAATGATCCTCTCTAGAAATTGTCTGTATTGTAGAGAAAATAAAATCAGCATTTAATTCTCGTTCATTTCCAGAATATAATCCTAAAGTTTTGTCTTGAAATATTTTACTAAATGTTTCGAGAGCCTTTTTTGCAATATTCAATCTGTGAACTACAAAAAGTAATTTTTTAGCTTTGAACGCTTTAACGTCAAAAGCGGCAAGGTATGTTTTTCCGGTACCTGTTGCAGAAATAATTAGAGCTTTCGACTTTTGTTGAGCTCTTATTTTTTTTAGGTTTTTAAGCGCTTCAGTTTGCATTGTATTAGGCTCAATGGTTTCTTGGTTGCTTAGTTCAATTTCTTGTGTATTTGAAATCTTAGCTTTGTTATAAGTGATTTCATAATTCGAGATGTATTCTTTTGTTACCGTCTCTCCTTCCTTAAAGTCAGATTCAAACTCATTAAGGACATTGTTAACTATTTCACTCGAATGTAGTCCTGAAACTTTTAGGTTCCATTCTTTGTTGGTTGTTAGTGCTGAGGCGGTCAAGTTACTGCTCCCTATGATTATGTTGTAATAATTAGAGGTTTTAAAAATATAACCTTTTGAATGAGAGTTGTTTTTAGTAGCTATTTTTAGCTCAATGTTTTTTAATTTTAATAGCTTTTTTAATGCTTCAGGTTGAGTGAAGTTTAGGTATTGAGAAACTAATACCTTTCCTTTAATATCTTTCTGTTCTAATTCCAAAAGAGTGTTGAATAAAACGGCTATTCCACTAGTTGTAACGAATGCTACAGAAATGTTAAATTCGTTACAGTATTTCAACTCTTGTATTATTGTAGATAATACTTTTTCTTTTGGAATCTGTTTATTGATTAATAGCTTTGGTCGGTATAATACTTGAGATTCAATTTGCTGGTCAATAAATCCAGTGTCAAGACTTTGTTTAAAATCATGTTTAAAATCTTCAATCATTATTCATTAATTTTTTAACTATTGGTAAATCAGCTGCTGCCCAATCTAGGCAATTTAGTTCTTCTCTTTTTAACCATTTATAAGATTTATGTTCGTTTAACGTAACATTCATTGTTTCGGCAATACATATAAAGCTATGCATGATGAGTTCAAAGTCAGGGTATTTATGTACTACAGAAAGATATAAATCTTTTATGTTTGGTTTTATGTTTAATTCTTCAATAAGTTCTCGTTTTAAAGCTTCTTTTTTTGATTCTCCCGGTTCAATTTTTCCTCCAGGAAATTCAAATTTATTTGAAATATAATTCAGTTTATTTTCGCTTCTTTGGGCGCAAAGAATTAAGTCATTATGTACAATTATTGCTGCGACAACTTCTATCTTTTTCATTTGGTGATAATTTGAATCTTTAGTTTGTATTAAAGGGATGTCAGAAAGGAATAGGATGTTTTTTACTCAGTTTTTTGGGCTAAATAAATTTCTATTAATTAAAAATATAGTGGTTTTTGATTAGCTAGTTTTATTTCCAATTATTTATATATGACTTGGTCTATAATTATTTAATGTTCAAAACCTTAAACTTTCGAAGTCAAACTTAACAAGTTTTAAATTAATTCACAAGAGGAAATAGCATTTCATTTTATATTAAAAATAAGGATGATTTTATAAGATTATTATTTTAGCCAATTCCATCACCAAACCAACCAATTTCGTATCTTTATCCCAACAATACTTTTAACCCAATTTGTATGAAAAGGATAACAAAAATAGGAGTAGTGATTTTTTTATTACTAACTCAAGTTTCTGCCAATGCGCAGTGCGCCATGTGTAAAGCTACTGCAGAGAGTAACCCTGATGTAGGTGGAGGACTTAATGCTGGAATAGAATACATTATGGCTGTGCCTTATATTTTGCTTACTTTGTTTGCTGTTACTATTTTTAGAGGGAGGTTAATTACTTTTTGGAAAGATCTTACAGGGAAAGACAAAGGTGCAAAAGACGTGTATACTGCCAAAGATTGGTACTAGAAGCATAGATAATAGCTCATGGAAATAGGTTGGTTAATCATAGGATTAGTAATTGGAGGAATCATAGCATTCCTTTTTCTGCTTGTTCGCAAAAATGAACTGCCAGCTCAATTCAAAACCAAAATGGAAGAATTGGAGGTTTCTAATTCTCAACTTTCTGCCACAAACAGAGACTTGGATAAGAGCAAAGGAATATTGCAAGAGAGATTGAGCAATGCCGAGAAATATTTTTCTGAACAGAAAGAAAAAATAGAAGAGCAAGAAAGGATAAATAGATTTCAATCGCAAGAACTTACCGAGGCGCAAACCAATTTGAAAAACCTCTATGAAAAATTGGCTAGCCAAAAACTAGAGATGGAAGGCATGCAAAAGAAATTTTCTGCCGAGTTTGAAAACATTGCAAACAAAATTCTTGAAGAAAAATCGGTAAAGTTTACGGCTCAAAACAAAGAAAATATAGACAGTGTATTGGCTCCCTTGAGCGATAAACTGAAGAGTTTTGAAACTAAAGTGCAAGATACTTACGAAAAAGGACTGAAAGAAAGATCGGAACTGAAAGAGCAAGTGATTCAGCTTAGTAACTTGAACCAAACTTTGAGTAAAGATGCTCAAAACTTGACTCGTGCCTTAACTCACGACAACAAAATGCAAGGGAACTGGGGAGAATTGATTCTGGAAAAAATACTGAAAGAAAGTGGACTGACAGAAGGAGAGGAGTACACTAAGCAGCATAGCACCAATAACGAAGAAGGGAAAAGAATACAGCCCGATTTCTTGATAAAATTACCAGACGACAAACACATAATTATAGATGCAAAAGTATCTTTGGTGGCTTATGAGCAGTTTGTAAACTCGGAGGAGGAAGAAGGAAAAGAGAGTCATTTAAAATCTCATTTGTTATCGGTAAGGAGTCATATAAAATTACTAAGTGAGAAAAATTACCAAACCGGATTGACGATTAATTCGCCTGATTTTGTATTATTGTTTATGCCAATAGAGCCAGCTTTTAGTTTGGCCATGCAAAAAGACAAAGAAATTTACCAATATGCATGGAGCAAAAACATTGTAATTGTTAGCCCTACCACATTATTGGCTACCATAAGAACAATTGCATCTATCTGGAAACAGGAAAAGCAAAACAGGAATACCCAAGAAATTGCCAAACAGGCAGCTGCACTTTACGAGAAGTTTGTGGGATTTTTGGATGACATGGAAAAAATTGAGAGAGGAATAACCCAAGTAGATGGGGCTTATAAAAATGCTATTAATAAACTGAAAACGGGATCTGGAAACTTGATAAGGAGAACAGAGAACATGAAGAAATTGGGATTGAACCCAAAGAAACAGATTTCAGAGAAATTTTTGGAAGACAATGATTAATTCAAAAAACATATCGGTTTGGAAAGGGATTGTATTTCTTTTGATCTTGGCCAGTTTTGTAGGTTGCTCTACAAATAAGATTGTGCCTAAGGAGAGTAATTATCAGTACGACAATAAAATAAATGATTTGAATCCAAATTATTTAGTTTACCACGAGAGCGATTCTTTGTCTTATTTGTACCTAGAAATAGCTACAAAAGAACTGTTGTATGTGCGAGAAAGCAGCAATAAGCCGTTTGAAGCAGAGCTATTGTTTAGGTATGAAATATATGAAGATTACAAAGGAAAGGTATTAATAGATAGCGCTACTAAAGTTCTGTATGATTATAAATCGAAAGTAAAGAACAAAAGAATTTTGGCACGTATTCCCTTGTCAATGGATTATGGGAAGAATGGAATCATTAAAGTGATTGCTTATGATGTGAACAAGAAAATAAAAGATGAGGCAGTTATAGAAATTAATAAATCGGATAGATTGTCTAGTCAGTTCTTTTTGATTAGTGAAAAACAAACAGGGAATTTATGTTTTGATTCTTATATTTCTACTATAGATAGTTTGGTTGTGAAATCGGAATACAACAAGAATCAAGATTTTATGGTAGATTATTTCAATACAAATTATCCTGCTTCTGTTCCTCCTTTTTCTAAAAATAGAACCCTAGAAATACCTGAAGATAGAGATTCATTATTCTTGTTGTCTATTGAAAACAAGAGAGGTGAGATTACTTTGAATAAAAGAGGAAGCTACTTTGTGAGGTCTGTAGATTCCAATACTTATAGTTTGACGATTCAAAAATTAGATTCTAATTTCGATTCATTCTATAGTTATATGGGAATGATTGAGCCTTTGAAGTATATTTGCACTTCGGCAGAGTATTTATCTTTGTCTACAGCAGAAAATAAAAGAGAAGCAGTAGAGAGTTTTTGGCTTAAAGTGGGAGGTTCTAAAGAACGATCAAGAGTGGTGATAGAAGAATATTACCGAAGAGTAGAATTGGCTAATAAGTTTTTTACTTCTTACAAAGAAGGGTGGAAGACAGACAGGGGAATGTTGTCTATTGTGATGGGATTACCCAATACGATTTACAAAACGAAGAACGGAGAGACATGGATATATGGTACACCTAGTAACATGATGATGTCGCTTACTTTTAATTTTAATAAAGAGAATACAGATAAAAATAATAACGATTACCAATTGGTGAGGTACAGAACTTACCGTGATTATTGGTACAGAGCCTGCGAAAGTTGGAGGCAGGGTAGAATTTACAATTATAACTAAGACAGTGAGAGATAACAAAAAAAACGAAGACGTAGTATTTGGATTGCACCCGGTAATGGAGGCAATAAAAAGTGGAAAAGAGATTAACAAGATAATGATCCAAAAAGGATTGCAAGGAAATCTTTTTCACGAACTAAGAGCAATGCTTAGGCATTCTTTGGTAAATATTCAATTGGTTCCTATCCAAAAATTGGATTCGATAACAAGAAAAAATCACCAAGGTGTAATAGCATTTATATCTCCTGTGACTTACCACGATATAGAAAACCTAGTGCCGTTATTATACGAGCAAGGAAAAGAACCTAAATTTGTAATTCTTGATGGAGTTACTGATGTAAGAAACTTTGGGTCTATTGCAAGAACAGCAGAATGTCTTGGGTTTAACGGAATGATTATTCCTGCAAAAGGAGGAGCTTCTGTTACTTCTGATGCAATTAAAACATCTGCAGGTGCTTTGCTTACTTTGCCAGTGTGTAAAGTAGATAGCTTGAAAAAAACCTTAGAGTTTTTGACAAACTCTGGTGTAACTATTTATGCTTGTACCGAAAAAACAGACGATTCTATTTATGATTTTGGATACGAAGGACCTCTAGCAATCTTGATGGGAGACGAAGAAACTGGAATTTCTAATGATTTGATAAATCGTTCTCAGTACGTAGGTAAAATTCCTATGTCGGGAGATATCGCATCAATGAATGTATCGGTAGCTGCCGGAATCATGATGTATGAAGCAGTAAGAAAAGGATAAGAACTTAACTTGTTCTTCGGGGCAAGAGATTACTAATTAAAAAATCCCTGTAAAGAATAAACTGAGTTTATTTTTTACAGGGATTTTTATGTCAATTCAATTTTTTTATTGTTCTTATTGGGATAATAGATTTGCTCCAATTTATGAACCGTAAATAGGAGGTAAGTACAGAGAATTACATAAGATTGCAATTAAGAATGTGATTGGCCAAGGATAGAAACTATTGATTGGCCTCTTTTTCTCTTTGTTTCAGTTTCTTTTTAGGAGTTATAAATTCTTTCCAGTTACTAAATTCTTTTTTGTAGTAAAGACCAATTCCGCTAGTCGTTTGAGATTGCGAAGCATTGGTAACATCATATTCATTGGTACGGGAGAAAACACGAACCCTAAAAGTTCCATCTTCGTTTAGTTTATATTCTACGTTTACATCACCAATAAGGGCATTTTCGTTTTGGTTGATCTCGTTTCCTTGCGACACTCCAAAATTAGAGCTAATTACCAACCTGTCGTTCAATAGCTCGGTAGAGAGGGCGACTGCAATCTCATCACTAGTAATGTTGTCTCCTGGGCGGTAATTTAAGCCAATATCAATGTCGCTACTTAGTTTTGATAGCCAAGTACTCAGTTGGTTCGAAAGAATTTCACTAGCCGTGGTAGAAACAGCTCCTGTGTTTCCTCTGCTGTCTTCACTGTTGGAGTTTATAGAGGAAGGCATAAATCTATTCAGTAGTATTAAAGAGAAAACCTGTTTGTTCATTTCCTGCTTCGTTTCCATCAGGTTTGCAATTACGGCTCTTTCTGTTTCATTGGCTCTAGGCAATTCTATAGCAAAATCAATGTTAGGAGTCATCAAATTATTGGTAAGCATCATAATACAGCTTACATCTCTTCTTTGCTTGTATTCGCTAGCGTCTTCTGTGGTTTGTGGCATGATTTCATACAAAGATGCTTTTAGTTTGTATATAGCATTGATGTCGATCTCGGCATTGTATGGGTCGCCAAACCAATTTATTGTACTTCCGCTAGCAATCTCAAATTTCTTGTTAATTAAGTTTTCAAATCGCTTAAGTCCTAGTGTGAATAGGTAATCTCCTTTGTCTATGGTGTATTTACCAGCAAGGTTAAATTCATTAAATTTATCTACTGTCATTCCCAAGTTACCGAAACCGGTAGTAGTAATAATATCGCCATAAACTTCATCAAAAATCAGTTGGAGTTCTATGTCTGGCGTTACTTCTACATTTATATCCAGGTTTATTCCTTCTAGGTCTATCGTTTCTTTTTGGTCGTAGGTAGAATCTTTGTCAATAAACACCACATAATCTTCCAGTTCAATTTCTGATGAACCATAAAGAGGAAGAGTAAAATTACTTCCCTTTTCAGTTTTAGCATTTACCACAATGTCTATTTCATCTTGGTATCCTTCAATATTTATATCTCCAGTAGCATATACCTTTCCATAGAAATCATTGTTAAGGCCAATGTTTGTGTTAAGACTTATAAATTTATTGTCAATCTCTTTGGCACCCGCAAAGGTTCTTAGTTCTTTTTTATCCCCTTTTGTAAAAACAGATTTTGGAATTTCTATAAATACGTTAAAATCAAAATCTCTAAAGTTTTCATGATAAATAGCGCCATTGAAATAGGCTAAATTATTTTCTTCGTCCCTTATTTCTATGATGTTATCCGTAAATATATCATTGTTTTCTATAATCATTAACCCAGAGAAATCGTAGTAGGTGTTGAGGTAATCTACCTTAAATCCTGTTCTTAATAATGAAATTCCTCCTTCAAGTAAGGGAGATTCTGGTTCTCCTGTTACTTTTATTTCTCCTTTTGCTTTACCCTTAATTCCTGTTATTCCTTGGTCTACCACATAAGGATTAAGAAATGCCAAATCTGTGTTTCTTAAAATGCATGAGAAATCCAGTGAGTTTTTCTCTTCAAACGGATAGAAATATCCAATAAAGTCAAATGTATTGAGTTTGTCTCTCAATAACTCTCCTTTTATGTGCATTCCTTTTTTAGAGTCTAGCCAATCCGTATTTAATGCTACATCTCCCACAATTTCTTTGTTCACCCTTAGTGAATCTATGTATATATCCGATACAATCTCAATTTGGTCATATACATTGTTTATGCAAGCACTACCATTTATTATTCCATGATATTTTGTTTGGCTGTTTCCAATAAATGGGTTGATGTTTTCCATGTTGAAGTTGTCCAGATAAACTTTCAGTACATCTTCAGGATTAGATGAAACGGTACCTACAACAGATACGGCTTCATTGAAGTTGTTGAATATTTCTATCCCATTAAAATTGAAAGAAGTGGAGTCTACTATTAGGGTAGCGTCTTCTTTTATTTTCCAATCTCTGTCTTTAAAATGAAAATAAGAAGGTAGAATTAATAAATCGAAATAGTCTTGAGAATACCAATATCCATCACCTTGAATTTTTCCGTAGCTTTCTCCATCTGGCGATTTCCATTTTATGCTTGGCATAATGTGATCGTCTTTTATTAAAGAAGCTATCTCTACATTATCTAAAGATAAATCGGACCCCACATGAGCATTTTCAATGTCTATTTTAAGATTAAGAATGTCAGTAGGTTTTTTCAAACTTGCACTAATGTTTACCATTTTATTGGTTAGGTAAGTCATAGAGTCTGATTCAATATTCAGATTAAAAATTTGATCCTGAGAAGAAAAATTACCCGAAGCAGTAGTGTTGCTTGCAATCTGTATGTCTGGCGTGAATAATTTATTAATAGGAGAGTAGTCCTTCAGTAATATATTGAAGTTATAATTTTGATTATCAATAGAGATTGTATCCAACGAAGAGTAAAGTGCAGGCACTACTTTTTGACCAATAATATCAAATGTTTTTGGTAGTTCTGAAATTAAAAATTTCCCTTTTATACTCACGTCAGCAATATCCGAATCTAGTTTTATTTCCTTGATGCTATCAAATTGCTGTGAGCTTAAGGCTATTTTTTTATTGGTATATATTTCTCCGTTTTGAGAATAAATAAGGTTAGAAATAATTGCTTCTCCATTGCTGTTATCTATGTTACTTCCTTTTCCTTTTATCCAAAGATCTGCAGATACAATATGCTCTAAGGTGTCGTTTGTAATTTGTAATTTGGATAGGTTTACTTTTTTAATCACAGATTTAAAATCATAGACAGGAATAGATTCTTCAAAATTGATAAGTCCTGCAAAGTCTACTAAGCCGTTTTTATCCTTGATAGATGCTTTTCCTTCAAATGATTTCTCGGTAAAATCTCCATCTACCTTTATGTTTTTATAGGTGTATCCTTTGTAACTAAGCTGAGGTAATTCCCCTTTTGCGGCCAGTTCTATCCCTGTTTTGGAGTTGTAAGCAAATTTTGAAACTAGATTTGCATCCATTTCTCCAAGGTTTTCATCCGTAAATGCACCAAGATTCAAGTTTTTGGCAATTACCTTACCGTCCAATAAAGAGGTGTTTCCTTCTTCCCAATATCGGGCATCTGTTTCTATTGTTCCTTGCGAAGTAATAGCAATAAGTTGTCCCGCAAAATCATCAAATTTCCCTGTTAATTCTCCCGATAAATCTATGTCTCCTATTCCTTTTATCTCGTCTGGTAGCGATAGTTTTTCGCGTTTTGTGAAGGGAGGAATGTCAATGTTTTCTAGCTCAGTTTCATTGGTTGTAAATTTGTTTATTTTTATCTTAAAACTAGTTTTTTCTGTATAAGGTAGCCCTTTCATGGCTAAATTTCCGTAGAACTGAGTGTTTCTGTCTAGTTTTATTCTTAGGTTATTCGACTTAAAATCTGCCACAGTTCCTTCAAACTTTCCAGACACTTCGGCCGTTCTATCTATCCCCTCAAAAAAGGAAGTGAAATAACCAATATCTTTAAAATTGATAGTAGACTGCCTAAAATTAGTTGTCATTTTTACTTTTCCTTCAAAATCATCTTCAAAATGGGAAGGGTCGTCAAAATCAAATCTAAAATAATCGGTAACAAGATGAGAGTTAGCTGTAACTATCTCCATGCTATCAATTTGAACAAAATTGGAATCTAACTCTACAATTCCTGTTAGGTTTTTAAGATCAAAATTACTTTTTTCAAGAGAGGAGAGGTGTTTTATTTTTAGCTTGGTATTACTACCTTCTGTTTTGAAATCAGAAAAAGTAAGGTTGATATTTTTTGCGTCCAAATCGGTAAAATCCATCCCAAAATAGATTGATTTTGCTCGGTAATCCTTAAACCTGAACCTACTGTTTTTTAGCTCTATAGATTGGGCAGTTATTATTGGCGTTTTACCATTATTCTGTTTTTTAGACTCACTAGAGAAATAATCGATAATAAACTGAAAACTGAAACCTTTTTCGCCTTCTCTTTTTATTAATTGAATATCGGCATTGTTCAGTGTTACCTTTCTTACCTTAATTTCATTTTTATCTAGATTAATATTACGCATCAAAATAGATAAACTTTGCGTTTTTATAATCGTGTCATTTTGTAAATCTAACGCATAAAAATCAACTAAGTTAATAGAGTTGAGTGGAGTGATCTCCACTTTTCCTATGTGAATTGTGGTGTTAAGATCTTTGGATAATCTTTTGGTGGCATATTGTGCAAGTGTAGTTTGTACTTTTTCAAAACGCAAGCCAAGGCTACTAACGGTTACCAAAAATATTGCTATTTCAAGTATCGGAAGAAATCCAAAAAGTGCTATGTTTTTTATATTTTTTATGGTATTCTTTTCTTTGTATAATCAAAAATTGAGCCTTTCCAGTTTCTATAGCTCTGGTATCTCAAAAAAAATCAAATTCTTTCAGTCGATTTTAAAAGACAAAAGGTATTAATAGAGCTAAATTAACTAATTTTGGTATATTATCAGTGTTTAGAGAAGATACTTACTGAGAAAGAATAGTTAATACTTATTGAAAAATGCAACAAGAAAATACCATAATATTAGGAATAGAATCATCATGTGATGATACTTCGGCAGCCGTAATTAAGAATGGTAAAATATTATCCAATGTAATTGCTCAACAAAGTATACATGAGCAGTATGGAGGAGTAGTGCCAGAGTTGGCTTCTAGAGCTCATCAGCAAAATATTATTCCTGTGGTAGATGCGGCATTAAAACAAGCTGGTGTTACCAAAGAAGAGCTTTCTGGAATTGCATTCACTGCTGGTCCTGGATTAATGGGAGCTTTGTTGGTAGGTGTATCTTTTGCTAAGTCTTTGGCTCTGAGTTTGGATATTCCTTTGGTGGAAGTGAATCACATGCAAGGGCATATTTTGGCACATTTTATTGAGAAACCAGAAGAAGATAAGAAGAAGCCTAGTTTTCCATTCATTTGTTTAACGGTTTCTGGAGGGCATACTCAATTGGTAAAAGTGAATAATTATTTCGATATGGAAATTGTGGGAAGCACTTTGGATGATGCTGCGGGAGAAGCTTTTGATAAAATGGCAAAAGTTCTTCATTTCCCTTACCCTGGAGGGCCATTAATAGATAAATATGCCAAAGAAGGTGATGCGACAAGATTCACATTTACACATCCAAGAACAAGAAATTACGATTATAGTTTTAGTGGGCTAAAAACGCAATTCGTAAATTTTATTAGAATGTGTGAGAAGGATGACCCCGATTTTGTAGAGAAAAACAAAGCCGATATTTGTGCAAGTATTCAAGATACGATTATCAAAACATTGTTTTCTAAACTAAAGAAAGTAGCTGCTGACTTTGATATTAATCAAGTGGCAATTGCTGGAGGAGTTTCTGCTAACAGTCAATTGAGAAAAGAATTGGGAGAGCTTGGAGAAAAGAAAAGATGGGATACTTTTATTCCAGAATTTCAATACTGTACCGACAATGCAGGGATGATAACTATGGCAGGATATTTCAAGTTTTTGGAAGGTGATTTTGTAGGGCAGGAGGTAACTGCCAATGCAAGGTTGAAATTTTAATCGAAATACAAAAAGTAATAAGCTTCTACATTATCTAGGTAAGCACCATCAAATCCGGCATTAATAATCCTACTGAAGTAGGATTCGTCATTTCCATAAATAATTTCTTCCCAATCTTTTTTCCAAAATTTAACCCATATTTCATCCTCGTATCCTTCGTATTCTTTTTTTAACCACAAAGGTCTGTGAAGTTTCCACTTGTCTTGCCAATAGTAACGATATTTCTCGGCTGCTCCCACGTTAATGTATGAGATTACTAATCTTTGGCCGCCATTTTGTTTGGTTTTTAGTTGGTTTATTTCTGCCAAAGTAAATGCATTCTCTCCGTAATAAAGATCAATAAGTAGTACATCATAGTTTGTGGCAGAAAGAGCCGTTAAGAACGTTTGTTTTGTAGTGTAGTCAGTTTGTCCTCCAATAAAATACAAGTAGTTTTGAGCTTGACTTAATTGCGTGATGTTGTTGGAATTTTCATTAAGAATATGGGTAGGTATTTCTTTGTAATCGTAATTGGTAGCTGTTCTTACAAAAGGAATAAATCCATTGGCAATAGATCTGTTTTGAGCATCTGTTGTGTCTGCATTATTGGAAACAAAATCGGATACGAATATAGGTTTGTGTGCTTTTAGAGTGTTTAAATTGGTTATTCTTTCTGTTTCCAACTGCAAAGAGCCAGAGTATTGAATTTCTTCTACTCCAAATCCATCAATTGCATCTAAATAAGATTGGTTTGTGCCGTCATCAGGATACAAATCATTAAATGCAAGTTCTTCGCCATTTTGTGGGATGATAATAAAATCGGAATCTAACCCTTTGGCATAGGATGAAATTTCTATTATAAACTCTTGCATTTTCAATCCTTTTTTATCGGATCGTTTTTCTTTGGAGCAAGAAAATACTAAGATTGAAATAAGAATAAGGGCGATTGGTTTCATAAGCTATAAACGAGTGGGTGAGTTTTATATTTTGCTAAACAAAAAAAGAGCCTAAAGTTTATACACTTTAGGCTCTTTGAATTTACTGATTTATTTTTATTTTAACTGAAAACATCTTTTACTCGGTCAAAAAATCCTTTGTCTTTACTTGTTGGGTTAGGAGCAAAGTTTTCTGATTTTTTAAGTATTTCTAAAGCTTTTTTCTCTTCTTTAGTTAAGTTTTGAGGGGTCCAAATGTTTACATGAACTAAGATGTCTCCTTTTCCGTAACCATTTACAGAAGGTACACCTTTCCCTTTCAATCTTAATGTTTTTCCACTTTGTGTTCCCGAAGTGATTTTAAACTTAACGTTTCCGCCAATAGCTGGAATTTCTACAGAAGTTCCCAGTGCAGCATCTGCAATGTTTAAGTATAAATCGTAATGTAGGTTTTGTCCTTCCCTTTTCAAAGATTCGTGCTCTACTTCAGATATTACAACTAATAAATCTCCTGCAACTCCGTTTCCTGGAGCATCATTTCCTTTTCCACGAACGTTCAATTGCATTCCGTCTTCCACACCAGCAGGTATTTCTATAGGGATTACAACTTCTTTTCTCACCATACCATTTTGGTCGGCTCCAGCAGGTTTTTTACCAATTTGTTGTCCGCTTCCGTTACAAGTAGGGCAGGCGGCAGCAGTTTGCATTTGCCCAAGAAAGCTATTTACTATTCTTGTTACTTGTCCACTTCCTTTACATGTAGAACAAGTTTTGTATTCAACTCCTTCTGCTTGTACAAGCTTGTTTACTTTTATCTTTTTCTCAACTCCGTTTACAATTTCTTCAAGAGTTAGGTTTAGTCTTACTCTTAAGTTGGTTCCTTTCACGGTTCTTCTTCCTTGGCTTCTTCCAAAACCACCACCACCGAAGCCTCCGCCTCCGCCACCAAAAATGTCGCCAAACTGACTGAATATGTCATCCATATCCATTCCGCCATGGCCTCCGCCACCAAATCCTCCTTGTCCATCAACACCTGAATGCCCAAACTGGTCATACCTTTGTTTCTTTTCTGGATTACTTAGAATTTCGTATGCTTCAGCAGCTTCTTTAAATTGCTCTTCGGCTTTTGGATCATCTGGGTTTTTATCCGGATGATATTTAATGGCAAGTTTACGGTAAGCTTTTTTAATTTCGCTTGCATCCGCATTCTTGCTTATTCCTAATATTTCGTAAAAATCTCTTTTTGCCATCTTTGTTTTTAACTTATTGTCCTATTACTACTTTAGGAAATCTAATTATTTTTTCTCCTAGGTAGTAACCTTCTTCCACTACGTCCATTATCTTCCCTTTCATGTCGTCACTTGGTGCAGGAATGTTTGTGATTGCTTCATGAATATCTGCATTAAAAACTTCTCCTTGAGCTTCGATTTTTTTCAATCCTTTAGCTTCAAGAGAACCGTATAATTTGTTGTAAATTAATTCAAATCCTTGTTTAATAGAGTCTGCATCATTCACCTCTGCATTGTGCTTCATTGCTCTTTGAAAATCATCTACTATTGGTAGCATGTTTTTTATTACATCTTCACTTGCCGATTTTATTAATTCAATCTTTTCTTTAGATGATCTTTTTCTAAAGTTGTCAAATTCTGAATATAATCTTAAGTACTTATCGTTGGCAATAGCAGCTGCTTCTTGAGCTAATTCTAATTCAGATTTTTCCACTACTACTTCTTCAGCAACAGTCTCTTCATTTTGTTGAGCTTCGCTTGCTGTGTTCTCTTCGTTCAATTCTTCTGTGTTTTCGTTTTCACTATTCATTTTACCTCTTTTGTTTTTTCGGTTGAATACCTTCAATTTTTTTGCCATTCGCAAATCTAAGCCAATCTGACATAGATTAATTAAAAAACCTCATAAAATTGGCAGAGGTCTGACAATTTTATGAGGTTTAACTCTTTTTTGTTCTTCTTTCTTAGAAGTTCTTTACATACTTATCTAAGGTGGTGTGCAATTTCATTCCTCTTAGATTTTTTGCAACAATTTTCCCTTTTGGGTTAACTAAAAAACTTTGTGGAACAGATCTTACTCCATATATTTTTACAGCTTCAGAGTACCACCCGCTTAAGTCGCTTACGTGATATTTCCAAGAGAGTTTGTCTTTTTCAATAGCGTTCTTCCATTTAGCGGTATTGTTGTCAAGGGATACACTAAAGACTTCAAATCCTTTTCCTTTTTTGAAACTAGCGTTTTTGTATTTATTGTATGCAGAAACCAAGTTTGGATTTTCCTTTCTACAAGGTCCACACCAAGATGCCCAAAAATCAATTAATACATATTTTCCTCTCAATGAAGATAATTTGTATGTTTTTCCATCCGGACTTTTGAATTTTAATTCTGGTGCCATGTCACCAATTTCTGTTCCTACTTCTGCTAATGCATTTTCCATATCGTCTCCCATTGGAGTAGATACGAAATTGTATGAAACAAAACATATCGAAATTAAAGCTAAGCTAAATGCTAATTTTTTCATTTTAGTAGTTATTATTTTTTAATGATTAAAACAACAATTGTACCAATTTATAATCTTGTGATATCTGCTCCAATATTTTGTAGTCGCGTATCAATATTTTGATATCCTCTATCGATTTGAGAGATATTACTAATTTGACTTTTACCCTCTGCAGAAAGTGCAGCTATTAGTAGTGATACTCCCGCTCTAATGTCTGGAGAACTCATGTTAATTCCTCTCAATGGGTATTTTTTATCCAACCCAATAACAGTAGCTCTGTGTGGATCACATAAAATAATTTTAGCTCCCATATCAATCAATTTATCCACAAAGAATAGTCTACTTTCAAACATTTTTTGGTGTATTAGTACACTTCCTCTTGCTTGTGTTGCAACTACCAATACTATACTCAATAAATCAGGAGTGAATCCTGGCCAAGGTGCATCAGAAATTGTCATGATAGATCCATCAATATAAGACTCTATTTCATAGTGGTCTTGAGCTGGAATGTATAAGTCATCTCCTTGTAATTCTATTTTTATACCTAGTTTTCTAAAAGTATCAGGAATAATTCCTAAATCTGGGTAAGAAACATCTTTAATTGTTATTTCAGATCCTGTCATTGCAGCTAGTCCAATAAATGAACCAATCTCAATCATATCAGGAAGTATTCTGTGTTCACATCCTCCTAATGACTCTACACCTTCAATTGTAATCATGTTTGATCCAATTCCAGAGATTTTTCCTCCCATAGAATTTATCATTTTACATAATTGTTGTAAGTAAGGTTCGCAAGCAGCATTGTAAATAGTTGTAGTTCCTTCTGCCATACAAGCAGCCATTACAATATTTGCAGTTCCTGTAACCGAGGCTTCATCTAAATGAAGAAACGCTCCTTTTAATTTGTCTGCCTTTACTTCGTAAAAGAATTCTTTAGAGTCATATCTGTAGGTAGCTCCTAATTTTTCAAATCCAATAAAGTGAGTGTCCAATCTTCTTCTTCCAATCTTGTCTCCACCTGGTTTTGGCATATATCCTTTTCCATACCTTGCCAATAATGGTCCCAAAATCATGATAGAACCTCTAAGGCTTGATCCTTTTTCTTTGAATTCGTCAGAGATTAAATAATCTACATCAACATTGTCTGCTTTAAATGAATATTTTGAATCGCTTAGTTTTTCAACTGTAACTCCAATAGAAGCTAATAAATCGATTAATTTATTTACATCTATAATGTTTGGTAAGTTATCAATTATTACTTTTTCTGGTGTTAAAAGAACAGCACATAATATTTGTAGTGCTTCGTTTTTGGCTCCTTGAGGAATGATTTCACCTTTTAGTTTTTTACCCCCATTTATTTCAAAAATATTCATAATGTTAGTTTATTTTTTAGAGTATCTGTGTTTGTTGTTATTGTTTTTCTTTCCTTTTTTGTTGTTTGTTTTAAGAGGCTTAACTTTTGGTACAGATTTCATTAATTCATCAACAGAAATTAACACTAATCCTTCTTTTGGCACTAGCCTTTCTTCTGATAATTCTTTTAAGTGTTTGAAAACAACTTCGTCCTCTACAAAGTCCTTGTTCCAAGTTAAAAATGATTTTTTCATCAAGTTGCAAATTGCTTCTACAAGAACTTCTTTTTCTTTTTCGTCCTCTAGTGCAATCGCCTCTTTTATAAACATGGAAATAGATTTTCCATAGTAAGCGTATCTGATTTTTCTTTTTCCTTCAGAATATTTTAATAATTCTGGTTTAGTTGCAATTTCTCCTTCTACCGGTTTCGGGTAAGGTGAATCTACATCTAATTTGAAATTTGAAATGATAAACAAATGGTCCCAAAGTTTATGAGTGTAATCTGTGATATCTCTTAAATGTGGGTTTAATTGTCCCATTACTGAAATAATTGCATTAGCCACTTTTTGTCTTTCTTCCTTGTCTGCAACAGAAATAGCATACTCTATCATGTTTTTGATATTTCTACCGTATTCTGGGATTTGCAATTCCTCTCTTGTTGTGTTGTAATTTAATCCTTCCAAAATGTATTGTGTATTTGTGTATTGTTTAATCTAGGAGTTCTAGTTTAGCAAATTTAAGTAATAATTGTTTCTGTCCAACATTTGGAAAGAATACAGTCGCTTTTCTGTTTGGATGAGCTCCTTCGATACTTACGATCTTACCTTTTCCAAATTTAGCATGTTTTACATTAACTCCAACTACCATGTCTTTATTATCTGAACCTCCAGAAGGTGCAGTATTAGTAGTTACTTTTTTCATGTTCTTTAGTCCTCCATGTGGTTTGTTGAATTTCATTTCAAACCCCGATTTAACAGGAGCAACTCTTGGTTTAGATGCTATCGTTTCTGGTGCATCTAAAAACTTAGCATCTATTTCTTCTATAAATCTACTTGGTTCGCAAGTGGTTAAATTTCCCCATTTGTATCGACTAGTAGCGTATGATAGTGTAGCGTTTTTTTCTGCTCTTGTAAGTGCTACGTAGAATAATCTTCGTTCTTCTTCTAGTTCGTCTCTAGTAGAGATTGACATTTGTGAAGGGAATAGGTTTTCTTCTAGTCCTACAATGTGTACATATGGAAACTCAAGCCCTTTTGCAGAGTGAATCGTCATCATTACAACTTTGTTGTTGTCTTCTTCCTTTTCGTTATCTGCATTGGTTAACAAAGCTACATCAATTAAGAAATCACTTAAGGTTGCTTGTTTGTCTTCTGTTTCGTTTTGTACAGAAAATTCTTTTAATCCATTTAATATTTCTTGTATGTTGTCATATCGACTTACTCCTTCAGGTGATTTGTCGGCATGCAGTTCTCTTGTTATTCCTGTAGAGGTTGCAATTTCCTTTCCAAGTTCAAATGCGTTTTCAGAGTCAATTCTTACCGAAAAGCTTTGAATCATAGTGCAAAACTCTTGAATCTTTGTTTTTGCACCATTATTAATTTTAATGTCAAATTCGTGCAAGTTACATGCAACATCCCACAAAGATTGGTTTTGTTCGTTTGCTAAAACGATTAAAGATTCAATGGTAGTTTTACCAATTCCTCTTTTTGGGTAGTTGATCACTCTCTTAAAAGCTTCTTCATCATTGTGATTGGCAATTAATCTGAAATATGATAGTAAATCTTTTATTTCTTTTCTTTGGTAAAAGGAAAGACCTCCAAATATTTTATAAGGAATATTTAGTTTTCTCAATGATTCCTCAAAAGATCTTGATTGCGCATTGGTTCTATATAAAATGGCGAAATCTTTGTAAGTAGCATTTTCATTCTGAATAGTATCGTAAATAGAGTTTGCTATTGCAAATCCTTCTTCATTATCAGACAAAGTTCTTATTACTTTTATCTTGTCACCTCCAGGGTTGTCAGTCCAAACATTTTTTTCTATTTGGTCTTTGTTTCTTTTTATTACACTATTTGCCGCCTGAACAATCATTTTGGTAGAACGGTAATTTTGTTCTAGTTTATAAAGTTTGTAATCAGGATAATCTTTTTTAAAGTTTAGAATGTTTTGAATGTTTGCTCCCCTAAAAGCATAAATACTTTGAGCATCATCTCCTACAACTACCAGGTTTTCATTGGCTGCAGCTAGTTTTTTTACAATTAAATACTGAGAGTAGTTCGTATCTTGGTACTCATCTACTAATAGGTATTTGAATCTGTGTTGGTATTTATATAAAACTTCAAGATGATCTCTAAAGAGTACGTTGGTTTTGAACAATAAGTCATCAAAATCCATTGCGCCAGCTCTAAAACATCTACTTGCGTAAGTTTTGTATATTTCTCCAATTTTTGGTCTTCCTGTACTTCTGTCATCTCCCATCAATTCGGCATTTTGCAAGTAGCTTTGTGCCGAAATTAAGTTGTTTTTTGCTGAAGAAATACGGTTGTAAACTATTCCAACTTTGTATAGTTTGTCATCTAATCCAAATTCTTTGACGATTGCCTTAATAAGGTTTTTGGAGTCTTGCGTATCGTATATTGTAAAGTTTTGAGGATAGCCAATGTGGTGAGCTTCTGATCTTAGTATTCTTGCAAATACAGAGTGAAAGGTACCCATCCAAATGTTTCTAGCTTCGCTTCCTCCAAGAACTTTTCCAATTCTCTCTTTCATTTCTTTTGCCGCTTTATTGGTAAAAGTTAGTGAAAGAATACTGAAAGGATCTACTCCTTTTTCTATAAGGTGAGCAATTCTATATGTAAGTACACGTGTTTTTCCTGATCCTGCCCCAGCAATAACCATACACGGTCCATCTGTATTTGTTACAGCTTCGTGTTGTTGCGGATTTAGTTCGTCTAAATATCCCATTATTTTATCCTCTTGAAATGTTCGGTAATGCTCAAAAATACAATTTATATAGAATTAGATGGTTGAATTAAGTTTTTATATGTTAACAATTTTGTTTGGATAAGATTCATTTTCTTAATCCGGAATAATTACCGCTTCTTTCGGGTTTGATTTTTTTGCAAATTCAAATCCTTTCTTCCACCAGTTTTCCATTTTCTTTTGATTAAATATCAATGAGTTTTCTGTAAGTTGAGTAGGGGTGTAGTACCTGTTTATTTGCACCTTTTTGTTTTGAGCTTTCAATTTAGAAATCTCAAGTTTGTTTTGATGGTTTTGCTCCAAAAGATAATCCAGTAATTTAAATGTTAAGTCAAATGCATTTGTGGATTTTATTTTGTTGGAAAGTCTTTGCACTGGGTCCAAAATAATGACATCTATTTCTGTTGCTCCAGCATCAATTGCCGCCTGAACAGGAACATTGTTCCCGAAACCGCCATCTGCATATTCCATATGGTTTTTTATCATCAAACTCATAAATGGAATGAAATTAGCCGAAGCCCATATCCAATCGCAATAATCTTCATAACTAAAATCATTGATTGATTTGTATTCTACTTCTTGTGTAGATAAATTTGAAACAGTAACAATTACATCTTGATTAGATTTTTTAACTAGGTTGAAATCTTGTTCTGTGAAGAATGAAGAAATTGTTTTTCGCAAATTTGTAGAGTCACCAAATGTTTTGTTCCCTCTAATGAAAGATCTTATTACATTGATGTGGTGCATTCGTATAAATTCTACACCTCTTCTTTTTTTTAATTTATAAGGGCTTAGTGTAAAAATATCAGAATTTTTTATTGTGGTATAAACTTCTTTAGCCTTTTTTAAATTATTTGAGGCAAGAAGAGGAATTAGTAAACTCCCTGTGGAAGCTCCAACAAAAAGGTCGTAATTATTCTTTTTTTCTTCAATTAAATATTGGGAAATACCTCCTGCAAATGCACCTTTGCTTCCTCCTCCAGATATAACTAATGCTTTCATTTTGTAATGTACTTATTTATAGGTGTAAAACTTGTGTTTTTTGTTAAAAATTTTACAAAATATTTCTTTCTCAGTATTTATACTGAGCGAATAAAATATTGTGATAAATTAACTCTGTTTTTTTGTGAAATTTACGAAAAGATGAAACCTTACAAAATGCTGTTTTTTAAAGTTATAGGTATGTTAACGTATTTTAAATGATTAAAAACTGCATTTTAAGCAAATATCTTATTCATAGCTCTTTGTTAATAAAGATTACTTTCTACTTTTGCAGAGATATAATTAGCCCAAAAACAAGAGGCTTTTAAATTTAATAAACATTATGAAAATTTTCAATTTTTTTTCAAAACTGATTGCAATCACAATTCTTTCAGTTTTATCGTTCCATTCATTTGGTCAAAAAATAGTTATGGATTCAGTGTCATTTCCATCGCCACAAATAGTTTGTAGCCCAGATACTGTTTCATTCTTTTTTAAGACAGGACTAGATACGTCTGTTCAGCCAAACTTACCTTACAGTAATACCGACATTCATGTCGACTTGCCAGATGGGTTTAAGTTTGTAAATATTATCTACACGGAGTCTATTGATACCACTAAGGTACCTTCTGTAAATATTAACTCGGCAAATCCAGATGATTTGATATTTTCATTTAATGGATTTATGTTGAATCCTTATTCAACATTATTTGAATTGAAATTAGTAGTTGAGCCTTCATGTGGTTCCAACGCATCAAAAGCTTTATCTTTTGTTACAAGAGGAGGGTCAACTGATGTCTTGAGTGATACTATTACTACAACATTGATTCAAGTTGATGAGCCTTATTTGGTTTTTCAAGGATTGTCAAATACAACTGTAGCAAATTCATCAATAAACTTGAGTAGGTTAGCAATTGGTCAAAAATTCAGGAGATGTTTTAAAGTGAATTATACTTCTTTAATAAGTAACATTAATGAAGTAACAGTTAAGATTGCAAATGATGATCATTATTATTCATATGATTGGGTTACTCCAGGAGTAACTTCAACAGTAGTTAACGATACAGTAATTTATAAATTTGATGCTGCATTCTTTACTACAATAGGAAATGGAGATGGAGCAATTGGACCAGGAGAATCTTTCACTTTTTGTGATTCAGTTACAGTTTTGGGGAATTGTAATAGTCAGAATTCAAATATAAAAGTTGATTATGTTATGTCTTGGGGTTGTGGAGGATTTAATTGTCAAAATACTTCAATAGCAGCAGAAGGAATTATAGCTCTTTCGCCAACTAAAATATTGAAAACTGCAAGACCTGATTTGGATATTAAGCCAAACTTATGTGATACTTGCGGAAGTGGATTAATCAAATATGGTTTCCAAATGATAAATACGACAAGTGCTGTTCTTCCAACTGGAGGATTTCTTACAGACTTGAAGTTTGAATTTGGAACAGGAAGATGGCCTTTTTCAATAGCTTCTCAACCTTATTTAGATTCAGTTAATCACTGTTTTGATTCTATTAGAATTAATGGGGTGACTGTACCTTTTATTAAAGGAGTAAATGCAGCAATGGAAGTGAGTGATTTAACTTCATTCTCAGGAAGAGGTTTAGCAGATATTGATGGAGATGGATTTTTTGATGATTTAGCAACAGGAGATACTTTGGTGTTTGAATTGTACGGTACGTTTTATGCAAAGACTCAAGATACATCTGCAATAACTTATAACCTTAATGGAGGTAATAATGATGCAGCAGGATATTTAGTAGATGCGGTAAAAGGAGCAATAGATATTACTTATTATGATGAATGTGGAGGAAATGAAAAAGAAGATAGAATAGTATCTGACTTGTATAATTACTTAAACCCTACTAGCTCATCATCTACTATCTTACCAGATTTTTTCGATAATAGTTCTTACAAATTGAATATGACTCATGGTGAGCATAACAGAACCATAGGTTATGATTGTGATAGTGCGTTAAGACAAACAATAGTAATTTTACCAAAAGATGTTTCTTTAGATACAACTTTAGCTTATCCTTTTTCTAATTATCCGTCAAACTCTACAGACTCTGTAGTTTACTGGGTAGAGAAAAACGGACCTAACGATATTGATACCTTATATATATACTATAATACAAAAGGAGCAAATGTTAGTGGAGCTGCAAGAAGTTCATCTGTTACATTAAGATATGATTGTTCTGGAGGTCTTTGTCCAGAAGCAGATTCGTTAAGAACTATATCTTGGTACCAAAACTACATTTGTATCAATGATGCAAAAGAAGAGTGTTATGAAACATCAATGTACAGAGGGAAAAGATTAATTCGTTTTCACTGTGATTTGCCTCCACAAGGATTAAGTTTAAGAACTTTTGAAATGGAGAGAACTACTTTTGGTTATACCGATTCTACTGAAACGACAAAAGTAAACAGAAACACTCCTGGAATTGCTATTAGAAAAGCAATGGTTGCGGATACAGTTAGGCTTACACTTAAGGGTGTAATTAATAACGCAACATTAGATAGTGCTCATGCTAGATTTAGTTACCACACAGAGCAAAATCAAGGAGGAAACAAACCAGTTTTTAGAATTGATGATGTGAATAGTACAGTAACTATATATGATGCAAGTACTGCAACTCACCATACATTTAGATTAAATTCACCAGGATTGTTTTCAGGTGAATTTGGACCACAAAGAGTTGGTGCAACTGAAAATTATGATTTCCAATGGAACTTGTCTTCTTATAAAGATAGTATTGGTGGAGGTTACCAATTTACAGGGTTAAATACAACAGCATCTACTTGGGATAGTATTATCATGGATATTAGAATGATTGTCGAAGACAATTCATATGCAGGAGATTTTCAATTAGATCCTTTTGGTCAAATGGTTGAATTTCCAGAAGACACTGCTACACAATGTGATATTTATGGAACTTTATTTTCAATAGATCAAAATGCATTAACATTATTCGCAAGAGCATCCAATACATTTGGTTCTTGTGTGTCTCAATCGAACACGATTGAATTTAGAACAGATAATGAAGATGATTATCCTAATGAATATAAAAGAAATGAAAGAATTGATGAAATTAGATTTACTTGGGATCCGGCTTATTTTAACGATCCAGATAGTGTAACTTATTCTTATTACTGGAGAGATAGTTTAGGAGGTATACTTTATGGAAACAGATTTGTTGACAGAACTGCTCAGTATACACAAACAGGAAACTCAATAGTAATACCAATGGAAAAAAGTGTTAATATTAATGTATTGCCAGAATCATGGTGGTGGGGAAGTATTAATGTTTACCAAACTCCAACTTGTGCCATTAAAGATTCAATGCCAATTGCAGAATTAGGAATAAAAGCAGAAATGGATGTAACTAGATTTACAAACAGTGATGCAACAACTGTTCTTACTCAATACGATTCTTCTTTTTCTTACTATGGAAGTTCAACAGCAAATATTTTGGTTGATATACCAACACCTTTTAATATTACAGCATCACCAATTGTAGCTTCTACATCTAGTGATTCAGTTTGTTGGGATGTAACTTATACCAACCTTTCTTTTACAGATATTAATAGAACATGGTTAGACTTTAGTTCAGATAGTATTAATGTAACAAGTATTAGAAGAATTGATTCAGGATTTAGTGAATTTCAAACAATATACTCTTACGGTACAGATGGAGTATGGATACAAATGGATACAATTAAATCGAATGATTTTAAAACGTATAAAGTTTGTGCAGAGTATTCATCTTGTAAATTAGATTCAATCGTATTGACAGGAGGATGGAATTGTGATAAATATCCAACCGATCCTACTTCTGGTTATGCTCCATCAGCATATACTTGTGAGCACAATCAACAAACAATGTCAATTTACATTGAAGAGCTTGCAGCAAAACTACAACTGAATATTGTTAACTCTTCTGAAATGCCATTCAACTTATGTGATACATTATTTTATGATGTGCATATGGCAAATATTGATTTAACAGATCTTAAAGATTTAGTATTTTCTGCTAAATTCCCTAGTACTTCAAACTTATCTATATACCCTGGTTCAACAAGATTGCTTTGGGCATATGATGGAGTTAATACAACTCAAGTTACTTTAGCGGATCCTGTAAGAGTAGGAGATTCTTTAGCATGGGATTTACAAGGACAGTTTAATGCAAGTACATTGCCAAATTTCGAAGCTCCAAATGATAGTAACTATGCATTAATTAGAGTGGCATTTAATACTAACTGTATTATGTATCCAGATGATGCAATTAAGTTTAAAGTACAAGGAACAAGAGGTTGTGATAAAACAGTAATTAGTAAAGAAACAACTGGAGAGCCATTTAAAGTGAATGGATTATTAGCAAAAGCAAATAGATTAACAGACATTAAAATTTATTTAGATACAATTCAAGCATGTGATACAGCATCTAAAGTTGACCTTTCATTTTTTAATATCTTCACAAAAGAAACTAGAGGTTCAGAAGTTTTATCTGTAACATTACCAGCATCTTTTGATATTTCAGGAAGCATATACAATGCTCATAGAGATACACTGTTGCAGTCATTAATTCCAACAAATACAGTAACAGGAAACTTAAGAACATTGGAATGGAAAGTTGAGGCGGGAATGCCAATAGCTGGTCCTACTGGATTTCCAGGGGCAGATAGTTTATCTTTCTCATTTAGTATTGTACCGGTAACAGAAGTTACTTGCTCAATTGATACACTTATAGAAGCAAAAGTATTTGAAAGATATTTTGTGTATTGTGTTACTGATTCGTCAGTACCATGTGAGGTTGTTTATCCTTTGGATGAAGATAGAACTGGATTTACAGTTACTAAAGGTGATTTAACTCTTAGTCCTATCTCAGCAATTTTAGATGGATGTTCAGATAGTTTAGATATCAACTTTGGTTATACAAATACTGGTTCTACTATTGCTACGGGGACAACAACTAAATTTAAAATATATGTAGATGTAAATGGAAATGGAATAGTTGATCTTACAGATCCAATTTTTGATTCAATTCTTTATACAGATTCTATTCCTGGAGGAACATCAGGTACAATAAATCATAAAGCCTTAGCTTCGAATTATGCAGCTGCAGAAATTTGCGATTTAATTGTAATGATTGATAGTGCTTCAAGTTGTATTTGTGATTCAAGCTCAACTTCAATATCAGTAGATATTGATATGAACTTAAATGACTCAACTTTATGTGATTTAGATACATTGAAATTTGATGTATGTACAGGAACAGTAAACTACCCTGGAAGAACATACACTTGGTATGATGTAGATGCAATGGGAAGAACAGTGTACTTGTCAGATGTTTCGGTATTAAACCCAACATTTACTCCGCCAACTGTTACAACTACTACTATCTTTAGATACGCGATTCAAGTAAATAGAGGAGGATGTGTAGATGAGGATACAATTTCTATAGAAGTAAAAGCTTCACCATTACCTTTTGATGTAATGAATGATACAATATGTGAATCGGAATGTATTACACTTGCAATTGCAAGTCCACAAACAGGAGTTACATATAATGTATATGATGCGGTAGGATCATGGTTAGGAACACTTCCTTATTATGCTTGTCCAACTGTTACCTCTGCATACTACCTAGAAGCTATAGATTCAGCTTTAGGATGTAAAGCAGTTTATGATACAGCTTCAATTACTGTAGTAAATAAAAAGTCGCCAGGAATAAGTTCAACTGTTGTAGGTTGTGGTATTGGATGTACAATTAATTTGTTTGATACATTAGGAGGAACTCCAGATAACACAGGTACATGGACAGATCCAGCAGGAAATCCTTTTGGAACTGGATATAACGTAACTTTTAATGCGAATACAGACCAAGTAGGAGTTTATACTTATACAGTGAGCAATTTGCCATGTGCAGATACAGCAGCTACAGTTACTATCTTGGCTGTTACAGATACAGTGCCAGTAATAACTAATGAAGATACTCCAATTACGGTAGGAGCACCTTCAATTGGTGGGGCTGGACCGATTTCAACAATAACAACATCCAATGGGCCAACACACGGAACAGTAACTACTGATCCAGTGACAGGAACTATAACTTATACGCCAGATACTAATTATGTAGGATTTGATACGGTTAATGTAGTTGTTTGTTATACTGTTGGTAATTGCGATACAACTGTTTTAACAATTACTGTTCTACCTATTATAGATACAGTACCAATGACAATTGATGAGGATAGTACATTTGTATTATTCCCAAGAACAGATTCATTAACAGATGTAGATAGCCTTGGAGGATCTACAGTTATTGATGGGCCAAACCATGGAACTACTGTTGTAGATCCTGTAACTGGATCAGTTACTTACAAAGCAGATTCAAATTACGTAGGATTAGATACAATTACAATTGTTGTTTGTGATACAGTAGCAGGAATGTGTGATACTACAATAGTACCAATCACAATAGTACCAGTAAGAGATACCTTGATAGAAACAATTCCAGAAGGAGATTCAATAACATTCTGTACACCACAAATAACAGTGGTAGATAGTTTAGGAGGAATGCATGATTTATGTCCACCAACGTATGGAACAATGACATTGGATACTGTAACAGGATGTGTTAAGTATGTACCATCAACAAACTTTGCAGGAACAGATACTTTATGTTTTGTTAAGTGTGATACAGCAGGAGTATGTGATACAACAACCTTGATAATAACAGTGGAGCCAGTAAGAGATACTATTCCATTAGTTACATTAGAAGATGTGCCAGTAAGTGTAGGTCAACCAATCTTAAGTGGAGTGTCACCAGTAGATACAGTATCTTATTTAGGAGGTCCGACTTACGGAACAATTGTAATAGATACGACAATAGCAGGTGTACCAACAGGAACAATAACTTACGTACCAGATACAAACTATGTAGGATTTGACACAGTAACAGTAGTAACATGTAATCCAACTGGATTATGTGATACAACAGATGTCTTTATAACTGTGTTGCCAGTAATGGATACAACACCAGTTGTAATCTCAGAAGACAGTGCCTTTACATTATGTCCAGGAACAGATTCTACGACTACAGTACGTGATTTCGGAACAGTATCAATCTTATGCGGACCAATGCATGGAGATACAATAGTAGATGCAATCACAGGATGTGTAACTTATGAAGCAGATTCAAACTATGTAGGACAAGACACAATTTGTATTGTGATTTGTGATACAGTAGCAGGAATGTGTGATACTACAATAGTACCAATCACAATTGTGCCAGTAAGAGATACCTTGATAGAAACAATTCCAGAAGGAGATTCAATAACATTCTGTACACCACAAATAACAGTGGTAGATAGTT